>JADWMI010000044.1 GCA_015767395.1 Bacteroidota bacterium
TTCCAAAAGACCCCAACAATCCTGAATATATAGCACAGCAAAACATTCACTTGGTTGCAGAGGTTTCTAATTTGAAACCATATGTTGGAGAGGGAATTTATGTTGTTTATAAGTTATATGTCAGCGAAAAAATTAGTGTTAACGATTGGCGCGTAAGCGAATCTCCAGAATATAATGGTTTTTGGAATCAAGATATTGAAGTAAAAGAAATACAAGTCCGAAAAGGCAAGTATAACGGGGAAGCTTATAGATACATTATTCTTAAAAAAGCGGTCTTAATTCCACAAAGGAATGGTAAATTAATAATTGAACCCATGAAAATGAATTTTTCTGTTGGTATTCCTACAGGAACAGGCGATTTTTTTGGAAATATGATTACTAAAAATATTCAGTTTAGAACAGCATCTCCAGTTAAAAATGTAATGGTACAAGCTTTGCCAAAACTAGGAAAACCATTGAATTTTTCAGGTGCAGTTGGAGATTTTCAATTTAAAGTGGCAGCAAATAAAAATGTGTTAAAAGCAAATGAAGCTGCTCAAATTGTTGTGGAGGTTTCAGGTTCTGGAAATTTAAAATTATTTGAGATTCCAAAAATTACAACTCCGGCAGAATTAGAAGTTTATACTCCTGAGCATAAAGAAAAGGTAGTAACTTCTTTAAGTGGGTTAAGAGGAACTATTTCTGACACTTATACAGTTGTTCCGCAATTTAAAGGAAAATACAAAATTCCTGAAGTTGGGTTTTCATATTTCAATCCAAAAGATAAAAAATACATCAACATAAATATTGACCCAATTATAGTTGAGGTTACTGAAGGAAAAGAACTCCCTTCAACATCGGCTATTAGCGATTCAAATATTGTTACCAAGCGGCCAGTGTTGGGAACTGATAATAATTTTAGGTTTATTGCATTAAGAACGGCGTTTGAAGCGAAACAAAAAAAGGAATTTTTACATTCCACACAATTTTATTTACTCTTGCTATTACCATTTTTATCAATTCCAATTGGAATATTTGTTGGTAAAAAACGTGCGAAACGAGCAGGAGATGTTTTTGGAAATAAAATTAGAAAAGCAGATAAATTGGCACGTAAATATTTATCAGAAGCCAAAAAACAATTGGGAAATCAGGAAGCCTTTTATGTGGCTTTGGAAAAAGCTTTACACAATTTTCTAAAAGCAAAACTTCATATAGAAACCTCAGATATTTCTAAAGAAAAAATTTCAGAAATATTGAAAAGTAAAGGTGTGGAAACTTCGACAATACAAGAGTTTATAACGGTGTTAAAGGATAGCGATTTTGCCCGCTATTCCCCAACAACCAATGTAATGATGAAGCAAGAATTTGAAAAGGCAAAAGATGTAATAACCAAAGTGGACAAATATTTATAAGATGAAAAAATTTGCTGCCATAATATTGTTGTTTGTAAGCTTTGTTAGCAATTCTCAAAGCGCTGATGAATTATTTAAGGAAGGAAACACTTTTTACAAGGTTGAAGATTACAATCGAGCAATGGGCGTTTATTTAGCTATTGAAGAAAAAGGAATAGAGTCGAGTGATTTGTATTATAATTTGGGAAATTGTTATTATAAATTAAACAAGGTTGCGCCTGCAATATATTACTATGAGAAGGCGTTGAAATTGGACCCTGCTAATGAAGATGCGCTGCACAATTTAACTTTTGCAAAGCGCATGACGCTTGATGTTATTGAAGATCTACCGAAAACCTTTTTTCAGCGATTTTCAGAAAACGTAATTCAAAAATATACTTTTGACACTTGGGCTTTAATTGCCGTTATTGCTTCGTTTCTAGCTTCTTTATTATTTTTGTTATATCATTTTTCAGGATCCTCTAAAATGAAATTGTTATACTTCAATACTACTATTTTTTCAGTTTTTGTAATGTTGGTAAGTGTATTTTTTGCCTATGATAATTATGATACGGTTCAAAAAAATAGAACAGCCATTATTTTTGCAACAAAAACCGAAGTAAAAAATGCACCTACAAACAGCAGTGAAGAGGTCTTTGAATTACACGAAGGAACCAAAGTTATTATTTTGGATGAATTGGATAATTGGAAAAAAATCAAAATTGCCGATGGCAAAGTAGGTTGGATTTATCAAGATGATTTGAAGGAAATCTAAATTTTTTCATTAGCCAAACCAGAATTAAAAGTATAATTTGAAGGGTTAATTAAACAAGCCATCAATTATTTCTTTCAATTGTTTTCCATGAATATTTACAGCAATAATTTTCCCTTCAGCATTAATTAATATATTGGTTGGCAAGGCCCTAATTCCAAATTCTTGAGCTACAGGTGTTTTAAAACCTTCCAAGGTTGAAACATTTTCCCAATTTCTATTGTCTTTTTCCAGCGCATCAACCCAACGTTTTCTTTTAGAATCTAATGATATGCCATAAATTTCAAACCCATCGGCATTATATGTTTGGTGTAAATTATTTAATAGTCCACTTTCTGATCGGCAAGGTGGACACCAACTGGCCCAAAAATCGATTAAAGTAACAGTACCTTTTATGTCATTCAGGTTCATAATTTGATTGCTTGCTGAAGGCATTTCGATATTTGAAACATAGTTTCCGATAGCGATTTTTTTAAGTAACGCTATGCGATTTTCTAATTGAGGAGTGATAGTCGAAGTTGGATGTGAAACTTTAAAATCGGTTACAACTTGTTCTAGTACAGTTAAATTATCGCTGTTCCAACGTATTGATGTTGGATAAATGGCAATTGAAGTTCCCATGTTTTCTTGTATGAATTGCGTTAATTCAACCAAATGCAATTTATAGTTTTCAACTTCTAATTCTCGTAATGCTATGATTTTTTCTAAAGAAGCATTTTCTTTTTCAAGATTTTTTATGCTATCTCTAATTTTCGTCACCAATCTCTTTAAAGAAGCTTTTCTATATGTTTCATAACTATTTAAAATATCGGTATCTATAGATCCATGAATTTTTAAACGATCTAAATCAGTACCATTAATAACAACCTTTTGGCCATTGTTTACGGCTAATTTCAGTGTTTTTTTATTGTCAAAAGTCAGATTATAAATATTTGGTTCTAAATTATATTCAGCATTAAAATAACCATTTTCATCAATATTTAAGGTATCAATAATTACTGTTTGATTGTTCAGTACGTTTTCAACTTTAGAGAGGATTGCATAATTTTGTTGCGTATTTAAAACCACTCCAGAGATTGTAAAGGAAGCCTCCTTTTTGTTAGTACAACCTATGAAAAATAAGAATGAGAAAAATACAATGGAGAGAAGAGGTTTTTTTATATACATAATTGAATTGCTATGACCCTTTTGGACGTAAAAAAGTGTTTTTAATAACAAGTAATGAAAATAATTTTAGATACTTAAAATTGATACACCACCTTTTTTAAGTAAACACATTTGTTTTTGTAGTCAATAATTGCTTTTCCTTTTTCTAAAATATCAGCACCAATTATGCCGTCAACAGCTTTGGCATTGTGTTCAGTTAAGGCTGTATTTACATGGTTTAAATCCAGTAATACAATGGTACAAGTATTAAATTTCCAGTCTTTTAATTCTAAGGTGTTTTGAGAGGAAATTTTGGTTTCCATATCAATTGCACCAGCCCCTGCAGCTTTTGTTTCAGAGTCCTCTACTTGTAATTTAAACTTATCGGCTAAAGAAATATCAACACAAGAGTTTGAAGCCCCAGTATCCAAAATAAAACGGCCTTTAATACCATTAATTTTGGCCTTCAGCTCAAAATGATTTGTATTAATTTTTTTGAGATTTATTTTTATATACCCTTTTCTCTTGAGAATTTTCTTTAAATTCATTTAATTCAAATTTGTGCCAAAGCTACTGTTTTTAAAAATAAATTAGCTCCAATAATTTATAAAACTAAAGAAGCTAATTTGAACGAAATGATTCTTAAAAAAGTTATCCACTCATTCTTTTATAATTTTTATTTATTCAACTTTAAATACTATTGGTATTGAATATTTTACGTTTACGGGTTTTCCTCTTTGTTTACCAGGTTCCATTTGAGGCAATAATTCTACAACTCTAATGGCTTCCTCCTTCAATTTTATATGAGGCGCTCTTGCTTTAATTTCAATAATATCACCTTGTTTATCAATTTTAAATAATACAAATATACGTTGAATGCCTGAAGGTAAATTTAGCTCTGAAGCAAGTCCTGAATTGAATTTATTGCGTACAAAATTTGTAATGCGATCACTAAAACAAGTTTTCATTTCCGCCTTTGTTCCTTTACATCCTGGAAAAATAGGCGCATCTTCTATGATCATAAAAGGAACATCATCTGGTCCGATGTCAATTACAGGATCAACGTCAACAAATTCTGAAAGATCTATAGGGTCACTTGGGTCAACCGGATCAATAATTGTTTCAATAATATCGTCATCTTCGTTATCCGCTTTTTTAATAACATCAAGTATTACTTTTTTGGGAGCGGGCTGAACTTTAGGAGGCTCAACAATATATTCTATTATTGATTCAGAAGTGTCGTGAATGTTCAATTTTGAACGGTCTAAAATGGCTAATTCACTGTCGAATGTTTTACTTTGAATTAAAACATAAACAATAACAAGCGATAAAACTAAACCCAATTGTGTGAATAGTTTGCTGTAATTTTCTAAATTTGCTTTTGGATGTTTTTTGGTTTTCATACTAAGAAAGTTTTATGTTGCCCTAATTTTTAGCTTTTTACAATAATTAGTTGAGTGGAATTGAATAATTATTTGTGCTACTAAAAATGCCGGATAACTGTTAAAATTATGTTAATATCAAGAAACATGCCAAAATGAAGCCATCTAATTTTAGATGGCTTCTAGGTTTAGTTTCATTGAAGAATTAGAAAAAAAGGAAACGTTAAACTAATTTTTAAGCTTTAAAACTTTCAATTACTTTTGTGCTATGATAATTACCGATACCCATACCCACTTATATAGTGAACAATTTGATGACGATAGAGACGAAATGGTGCTACGAGCCATTAATAGTGGTGTTTCTCGTTTTTTTATTCCAGCAATAGACTCAACTTATTTACCCGCCATGCTTGACTTGGAAAAGTCTTTTCCAAACAATATTTTTTTAATGATGGGTTTGCACCCAACGCATGTAAAGGAGAATGTTGAAGAAGAATTGGCTTTTGTAAAAGAGTGGTTAGACAAACGCAGCTTTTATGCAGTTGGTGAAATTGGGATTGATTTGTATTGGGATAAGACGTTTTTAAAACAACAGCAACTTGCTTTTAAAACACAAATACAATGGGCAAAAGAAAAAAACCTGCCCATAATTATTCATTGTAGGGATGCTTTTGATGAAATTTTTGAAGTTTTGGAAGAAGTAAAGGATGATAAATTATACGGAATTTTTCATTGTTTTTCAGGTAATTTAGAGCAAGCACAAAAAGCGATTTCTTATAATATGAAATTGGGAATTGGAGGTGTGGTAACATTTAAAAATGGTAAAATAGATCGGTTTTTAGAACAAATTCCTATAGAACATATTGTTTTAGAAACAGATGCACCTTATTTAGCACCAACACCTTTTAGAGGAAAAAGAAATGAAAGTAGTTATATTACCAAAGTTTTGGATAAATTAGTTACTATTTACAATCTTACTTCGCAAGAAATAGCGGCAATAACCACTCAAAATTCAAAAGACGTCTTTGGAATCTAAACAAACGACATATCACAAAACACCTATTGGAATTGCTAAAATTATTGGTAATGTTAAAGGAATAATTGCCGTAACTGTTATGGATGAATCTGTAGAAATTCCGGAAGAAATTCCAGCTTGTTTGCAAGATTGTGTTCAACAATTAGATGAATATTTTAAAGGTGCCAGAACCGATTTCGATTTAAAATTAAATCCTTTAGGAACCGATTTTCAACAAAAAGTTTGGAAAGAATTGTTGAAGGTACCTTATGGAAAAACAGCAACTTATTTAGAGCAATCAAAAAAAATGGGCATTGTAAAAGCCATTAGGGCTGTGGCATCGGCCAACGGGAAAAATCCACTTTGGATTCTAATTCCTTGTCACCGAATAATTGGAAGCGATGGTTCATTAACAGGTTATGCAGGTGGTATTTGGCGTAAAAAATGGTTATTAGAACACGAAAATCCTTCAACGCAACAGTCGCTATTTTAAACTATTTTTACGATTACAACGTTACTTCAATAATGAAAAAAGGTTTACTTGTGCTTTTGCTATTTATTAGCGTCCAAATTCAGGCGCAAATACAGTCTAAAAACCTGCATTTGAAAGCTTTTTTGGTTAAAAACGACAGTGTAAAAATAGATACGGTAAGTATACGTTCAGCTGATTTTAAAGTTTTTGACAGCGCTAATATTGAAATAGGCACTTCAAAATACGGTATTGATTTTTCAACTTCATTGTTGATTTTTAAGAAAGAAAACACCGAAAAATTTGAACGAATTAGTGTTCAGTATACATCTTATCCAAATTTTTTAACCAAGAATTATTTCAAGCTAAATAAAAAATTAATAGTTCCAAGTGCCAATAACCAATCGCAACTGTACAGTTTAACTACCAATCAAGAAGAAAACACCTTTTCAACCTTTTGATGGTTTAAATGCCGCTGGGATTTTCACTAGAGGTGTAACCGTTGGAAACAATCAAAACGTCGTGGCGAATTCGATGTTGGATTTGCAAATTTCCGGGAAATTGTCTGATAAAGTTACCTTAAAAGCCTCAATAGTTGATACCAATTTACCCATTCAAGAAAATGGAAACACCTATAAGTTAAATGAATTCGATCGTGTTTTTATTGAATTGTATAGTGATGAGTGGAGTGTCAATGCCGGAGATATATATTTAAAAAACAATGAAACAGCGTTTTTAAGATTCAATAAAAAGGTGTCAGGGTTGGCAGTTGATGCACATATAAAAAATGAAAATACAGCCATTGATGCAAAAGCTTCTGGGGCTTTTGTAAGAGGGAAATACAGTAAGATAAAATTTAACGGACAAGAAGGCAACCAAGGCCCATATAAAATAACGGATTTTGGAAGTAATACCTATGTTTTAATTCTGTCGGGAACTGAGCAGATATATGTAAACGGGCAGCTATTAAAAAGAGGAGAAGAAAACGATTATATAATTGATTATAACAATGCCGAAATTACATTTAATACCACATTTCCAATTACTTCAAATATGCGTATTTCGGCAGAATACCAGTACACGGATAGGGTTTATAATAGATTTATAACTTATGAAAAAGTAAATTTTGAGAAGGATAAATTTTCAGTTGGAGGCTATTTTTACAATGAAAATGATTTAAAAAATCAGTCTTTAGAACCTGAATTAAGCGATCAGCAAAAGCAAATTTTAGCGGACGCCGGGGACAATCCATTGAAAATGATTTCTCCTTCTGCTTATGAAACGGAATATTCAGAAAACGCTATTTTATATAAAAAAACAATACTCGGCAACGTTGAGATATTTGAATATTCAAACAATGAAAACGATAAATTATATAATGTTACCTTTTCCTATATAGGCGAAAATTTAGCAGCTTATGTTTTAAAGGAAGTAATTGCAACAGGCAGTATTTATGAATATATAGGTGAAAATTTGGGTAATTATACACCAGCAATAAAGTTGATTTCACCAAATAAATTACAAGTTGCAGTTTTTACAGGGTCTTACAATCCATCTCAAAAAACCACTATAAACGCTGAAGCTGCTTTTAGTAATAACGATCAAAATTTGTTTTCAAACATTGATAATGAAAATAATAATGGAATTGCTTCAAAAGTATCTTGGGATCAGGTAATTTTTCAGAAAGAATGGGAATTAAAAAGTAGTTTAAAATACGACTATATAAACAAAGATTTTAAAACCATTCAACGAATTCAAAATATTGAATTTGACAGAGATTGGAATATCAATCAAATTTATGGAAACCAGCAATTAATAAGTGCCGGATTAAATTTTTCAAACAAAAAAAGTAGTTCAATTCAATATGGATTTTCAAATTTAAAATTTGCTGATGATTACAATGGATACAATCATTTTTTCACGGGTAAATATCAGAAAAATAAGTTTTCTGTAAATTTTGATAGTAGTTTTTTAAACAGCACATCAACATTAGAAGATGGTCTGTTTTTACGTTATTATTTAAATACCAAGTACAATTTAAAAAAGGGATGGTTAGGAGCTAATTTAAATGGCGAAAACAATGAACGTATCAATAATTTAACGGCTAAATTAGATGTTTTAAGTCATAAATTTAATGAATATGAAGCCTTCGCTGCTGTTGGAGATTCGGCTAAAGTATTTACGCAGTTTGGGGCAATTTTTAGAACAACAGATAGCATACAAAATAACGAATTTAAACGTGTAAGCAATGCAAGGACCTACTATTTAAGGTCAAGTTTTATAAACGCTAAAAACACGAATTTAGATGTTTATGTTAATTACAGAACGGTAAGAAATGTTCAAATTGCAGATGAAGAATCGTTAAATTCCAAAATAGTTTACAAACAGCAAGTTTGGCATCAGTTTTTAAGTTTTAATACCGTTTATCAAACGCGTTCAGGAACGATGCCTTTACAAGATTACAACTATATTGAAACGGAACCAGGTCAGGGTTTTTATATGTGGATTGATTATAATGAAAATGGAATTAAAGAATTGAATGAGTTTGAAATTGCACAGTTTGCAGATCAGGCTCGTTATTTAAGAGTGGTTTTACCAACCATAAATTATATTGCAACGCATCAAAATATTTTTAGTACCAGTTTTATTATAAATCCACAACAATGGTCTTCTAGAGGAGGAATTAAAAATGTAATGTCACATTTTTACAATCAAACCAGTATGTTAATTGATAGTAAACAACAAAAAAAGGACAATAAATTAAACTTAAATCCTTTTGATGTTGACAATGAAAATTTATTAGGACTTATTTTTAATTTCAACAATAGTTTTTACTTCAACAAAGGGGAAAAGAATTTTTCAACTACCTATAGGTATATAAAATCTCAAAATAAAAGTACCACAACAATTGATGGTTTAGAAAATATTATTCAATTGCATCAATTGCAGTTTGAACATGAAATAGGTGATTTTTGGTTACTGAATTTTGATATTGGAAAATCTAAAAACGAAGTGTTATCTGATAATTACGCCAATAGAAATTACAATTTAAATAGTTATGCGGTACTACCAAAATTGTCTTATTATCTTAATAAGGGTACTTATTTTGCTGTTTATTATGAGTTTAAAAATAAAGAAAATACAATTTCTGATTTGGAAAAATTAAATTCTGATAAAATAGGTATTTCTGGAAACTACATAAAAAATGAGAAATCACAACTTAAAGCTGAGTTCAATTTATTTAACAACACTTTTAATGGAAATAGTAATTCTCCTGTTGCTTATCAAATGTTAGAAGGTTTACAGCCAGGTAAAAATTATACTTGGAGTTTGTTGTTTCAGAGAAGAATTTTCTCATTCCTAAATTTAAATGTGAATTACCTGGGCAGGAAAAGTGAAACTTCTAAAACCATTCATACTGGATCTGTAGAGCTAAAAGCGCATTTTTAAACTAAAACCAATCAAGTCTCCTTTTTTCGTATATATTTACGTCAACTAAAAAAATTATATGAAAAAACTTATTTTGTCTTTAACACTATTTTTAGTGTTTTTCAGTGTGACTTCTCAGGAAAAAGAGAGAAAACATGAATTGAAATTAAACATCCTTACCACACTTTTCACAATTCCAGAAATTGGCTATGATTATATTCTAAATAATGATTCATCTGTAGGTATTGATGTGTTGTTTACTTGGAATAAATATGTTGGTCCTGATTTAGACTTTGCATTGACACCTCATTATCGTTATTTTTTCGGAAACAAAAGAGCTGCTGGTTTTTTTCTTGAAGGTTGGAGTTCACTTAGAGCAAATCCAAAAGAATATAATAGCTATGCGCTTATTTTAGGAGAACCTTATCAAGAGTTTTCTAATGATTTAGACGTTGCTTTAGGAATTTCAATTGGAGGAAAATATTTATTGAAAAAAGATTTTGTTTTGGAAACTTTTTTTGGTGGCGGTCCAAATTTGATTCATCCTGAATATAATTCTTTAGCCCTTCGGTTTGGAGTAACCTTAGGAAAGCGTTTCTAATTTAGTAAAAATAATAAAACAAAAAACTCCGAAGAAATTAATTTCTTTGGAGCTTTTTATTTTATATAAAACGGATTGTTACATTTTCATCAACCAGTTTTTAACATCAACTTCTTCTTTAATAATAGCTTTTAAATCAGCAATTTTAACACGTTGTTGTTTCATGGTATCTCTGTGACGTATGGTAACAGTATCATCAGTTAACGTATCGTGATCAACAGTTATACAAAAAGGTGTTCCGTTGGCATCTTGTCTTCTATAACGTCTTCCAACAGCATCTTTTTCATCATATGTAACGTTGAAATCCCATTTTAAATCCTCCACAATATTTTTAGCAACTTCTGGTAAACCATCTTTTTTTACCAGTGGTAAAATAGCAGCTTTGGTTGGTGCTAAAACTGCGGGTAACTTTAATACCGTTCTTGTAGTTCCGTTTTCTAATGCTTCTTCTTGTAAAGAGTTTGAAAAAACAGCTAAGAACATACGGTCTAAACCAATAGAAGTTTCAACAACATAAGGAACATAATGTTCGTTGATTTCAGGGTCAAAATAGTTAAGTTTTTTTCCTGAATGTTTTTCATGTGCTTTTAAATCAAAATCAGTACGAGAATGAATTCCTTCTAGTTCTTTAAATCCGAAAGGAAACTTGAACTCAATATCAGCAGCAGCATCAGCATAATGTGCTAATTTATCATGGTCGTGAAAACGGTAATTATCTTGTCCCATTCCTAAAGAAAGGTGCCATTTTAAACGCGTTTCTTTCCATTGTTCGTACCATTCTTTTTGAGTGCCAGGGCGCACAAAAAATTGCATTTCCATTTGTTCAAATTCACGCATACGGAAAATAAACTGACGTGCAACTATTTCGTTTCTGAAAGCTTTCCCTGTTTGTGCAATTCCAAAAGGAATTTTCATTCGTCCAGTTTTTTGAACATTTGAAAAGTTTACAAAAATACCTTGAGCAGTTTCTGGACGTAAATATAAATCCATTGCAGTATCTGCAGAAGCACCTAGTTTAGTTCCAAACATTAGGTTGAACTGCTTCACATCTGTCCAATTTTTTGAACCTGATAACGGACAACCAATTTCAAGTTCTTCAATCAAGGCTTTTACATCGGCTAAATCTTCTTTTTCTAAAGATTGACCCATACGTTTTAATATAGCATCCCCTTTTTCTTTGTATCCAACAACTCTTGGGTTGGTTGCTAAAAATTGCTCTTTATCAAAAGATTCGCCAAAACGTTTTGTCGCCTTTGCTACTTCTTTTTCAATTTTTGTATCTAGTTTGCCAACGTAATCTTCAATAAGTACATCAGCTCTATATCTTTTTTTGGAATCTTTATTGTCAATTAAAGGGTCATTAAAAGCATCTACATGGCCAGAAGCTTTCCAAGTTTTTGGGTGCATAAAAATTGCAGCGTCTAGGCCTACAATGTTTTCGTGCATTTGAACCATTGCTTTCCACCAGTAATCTCTAATGTTTTTCTTTAATTCTACACCGTTTTGAGCATAGTCATATACCGCACTCAAACCATCATATATTTCACTTGATTGAAATACATAACCATACTCCTTTGCATGTGAAACTACTTTTTTAAATTTATCTTCTTGATTTGCCATTGTGCAAAAATAGTAAAGGTTTTAGTACTAAAAAATAAAAAAGTGGAAATAGCCTAAACTATTTCCACTCAATTTATATTAAGTTATTATTGTTTCTTATTTTAAAGTAATAGTACTTGTCCCACTATTCATATCATCAATGTAAATGTTTACTGTATAAATACCTTTATCTAATGCGTCTCTGTTAACTTCAATCAATGAAATTACAGATACATCTTGATTTAGATAATCTACAATTGTTCTATCACTATAAGTTATTGAGTTTCCATCTGCCAATGTTAATTCTCCAGCATTTCCTATTGTAATACCTTTTGGGTCTTTAATTTGAAGGTATACTTCACGTTCACCTTTTTCAGCAATTGCATTGTTGGCAACTGTGAAGTTAATTCTAAAAGCATCTGTATATTTTGACCTTTTGGTTTCAACAAGTTTACCACTATTTTTTTCACGCATTGCCAGTACTACAGCAGAATTTACTTTTAAAATAGAACCAATGGTTACTTTTTCTTTTAAATCTATGTTTTTCAACGCTAGTGTATCGTTCATTGCTCTCTGCGTTGAAATAGTAACATTTGCACTGTCTAAACCTTGCGTTAACAAATTGTTTTTCTTATTCAATTCTTCATTCATTACAAACAACTCTTTATTTGCAGCTTCTAATTTTTCAACTTGTTTTCTATAACGGCTAATTAAACTGTAGTTGATTGCTTTTAAATCTTTAATGGAATCTCTTAATGCAATAATTTTATCTCTTTCAATTGCTAACTCACCAGCCATTGCAGTATTTTCACCAATAGCTTCTTCGTATTTCACAATCATGCTATCTAAGTTTAATTCAACCTCAGATTTTTCTGCTTCAATAGCATCAGTTAATTTTTTGTGTTCGCCGTTGTTATAAAAAGTATAACCTAGAACTCCAGCTAACAGAATTGCTAATGCAATAATGATTAGCTTGTTATTTGATTTTTTATTTTCTTCCATGATAAAATATTTAGGGGGGTTTATTGTTTAACGCAAAGAACGCAAATAAATTACTGATAATTTATATTTATTGAAGTGTTGTTTTAATGTGTAACTATAAAGTTATGAAATTCAATGTTATAATCATAATTTATTAATTGTAGATTCATAAAAA
>JADWMI010000188.1 GCA_015767395.1 Bacteroidota bacterium
GATGCGACATCGTATAAATCGCTTTTTACTACAGGAATTTTATTTTCATAAGTATGATAACCAAAGTTTTTACTATAAATTACTTTTCCATGTCTCGCCACCAAAACTTGCATACCGGGTGCCATAGTATCTTTTAAAACAAGCGCTGCTAATGAATCAATTTTTTTTAATTTTTCACTATCCAAACCTACATTTTCAGGTATTGAATAACCCAATCTATTTAATGAATTGGTCTTTATCCCATAACCTTCGTCAAACTCATTTTTAATTGTAACAGGTAATTTTCCTTTTGTTTCAATGGCTCCAAAAATCATTTGAGCTGAAATTTCTTGGGATAATGTACTGTTTTGATAGGACAATAAAAGTCCCTCAATATTTTCAAAGGTTTTAATCTTCAACAAACTATATGGGCTCGCAAAAACATCTAAAATAACTTGTTTTTTCCTTGCTATTTCTTGTAGCCACACCAACTCATTACTAGAAAATTTAAATGATTTCCAAGGATTTAAATTCGATTTATGATATCCAACTATTACCAAATTGTAAGGTACCAATTGCTGCATTAAATCATTTAAATTATTACCAGAAATTACATCAACCTTTCCATAATTTTGAAGCATTGTAATGAAATCAGAATTCTTATCATCACCCAATTTCACATAGGCAATCTTCTTTTTATCTAAATTTTGAATTGGAAATATTTCACGCTCGTTTTTTAATAATGTTATCGAATGCTCGACCAAATTTCTATGTAATAATTCATCTTCAATAGTGTTGAGATCTTCCAATAAATGTTCAATCTCTATTGATTTGTGTTCATTTAATCCAGCCCAATACTTCGTTTTTAAAATTTTTCTGACTGAATGATTCAACCTTGCTTCTGTCAATTCACCAGATGTCAATGCCTGCTTAAACCTTTCAACCGTTTCAGGAATTTTTAAGGGAACATCTAACAAATCATTTCCAGCCAAAATAGCAGCCAAATTTATTTCTTCCGAAGATGAAAAATTAGCAGAAGCTTTCATATTCATTGCATCGGTAATGATCAGTCCTTTAAATTGTAATTCATCTTGTAACAAACCCGTTACAATAGGCTTTGATAAAGATGAGGGTAGCGAGGAGTTTCTTTCTAAACTGGGAACACTCAAATGCGCCACCATAATACCAGCAATACCTTCAGTAATAATTTTTCGATATGGATACAATTCAACAGAATCCAATCGTTCTCTTGTAAAATCTATAAGTGGTAAAGCATGGTGTGAATCTGTTTCTGTATCTCCATGACCTGGAAAATGCTTAGCACTTGCCAAAACATTTAAGCTTTGCAAACCTTTAGTAAAGGCTACGGATTTTTGCGCTACGTTTTCAGGGTTTTCACCAAAAGAACGGTTTCCAATTATTGGATTATTCGGATTGATATTTACATCGACTACAGGTGCAAAATTCATATGAATCCCCAGCCTTTTGCAATGTTTGGCAACCTGAATACCAAATTTTGTTATTAAATCATTATCCTCTACAGCTCCCAAAGTCATATTCCAAGGAAATCTAAAAGTATTCTTTAAGCGCATGTTTAGACCCCATTCTCCATCAATACCAATAAGCAATGGGTATTTTGAAAGAGATTGATATTTATTCGTAAGTTGTGCCTGTTTTTCCGGAAGATCTTGAAAAAAAATGAGCGCCCCTATATGGTGTTTTTCAATTAAACCTTCAATAAATTTTTCATGGGCTACATCTTTATTTGAATAAGCTGCCACCATAAATAATTGACCAATTTTTTCCTCGACCGTCATCTTATTCAACAAAGAATCAACCCATTTTTGTTGAGCTAAAGTATCTTTGGTTATTAATGGATCATTGCTTTGCGCTTTGACAAAGACAACGTTCAAAAGCATTAATATGACCAGAAATTTTTTAATCATTTCAATAAATTAGTGTAAAATTATTCTGTTTCTTTTAATGACTCACTTTAGTTCACCAAAAAACGTTTGTGCCAGCTTTTGTCGGCTGTCACCTCCCAATTTTTCTCAAACTCAGCTTTTGTAGCAACCATATTATTAAAAACAACAGTGTTTGAAGTTATTTTTTCAAGTTTGGCATATTTTTGAAAATCGGCCATACTTACAATATTAACATTGCTATTATCTTTAAAGGAAATGTTTAATTTATTTGTTAAATCTGTTGAAAATTCCTTTTCAAGTTGTTTCATTAAATTTACAGAAGCATCAATAGAACAACCTGAAACATCATTATAATCTTCATCTACAACGATCGCTATAAACTGATTGTACTTAATTTTATAGGAAGCTTTTAAATCATCTCCATGCCTTCTCCAATTGTTTATAAAGGCTTCAATTTTTAAACTAATTTCATGAATTTCACTATCTGAAAATTCTCTACTTGATTGGTAAACCCAAACTCTTGCAGCGTCATCTAAACTTTCATAATTCACTAACATATTTATAATTTTTGATTGAATTTATTTTTTAAATCGTTTATTGAGTTATCAATTTTTCTAGGAAAAACAACCTCTCTAATTTCTTTTAAAACTTTTTTAGTATACAATGGGAAATCCGCATTTTGTATCCAAGAGAAATAGCCTTTATCCGTTTTTAATACTTCAGCAACTTTACGCCCTTTGTATTTACCAAATGTAAATATCTCATCATCTTCTTTATCAAACTGAATAAACCCAGCAAAATCAGCTCTTTTATTAAATGTTGAATATTCACTTAAAAACTGAACATCATTTTCAACATCTTCATATTTATCCAACTGCGCTTTTAATATTTCATAGGTTGCCAAAGTATCAGCTTCAGCAGAATGGGCGTTTTCTAAACTTTTGCCACAATAAAACTGATAACCTGCACTTAAAGTACGCTCTTCTTTTTTATGAAAAATCACTTGAACATCAATAGCGACCCTACCCTTCATATCAAAATTCACCTCAGCACGCAACATTTCTTCCGCCAATAAGGGAATATCAAATCTATTTGAATTAAAACCTGCCAAATCACAGCCTTTAATCATTTTACTTACTTCTGCTGCTAATTCGTTAAAAGTAGGCTCCGTAACAACTCTTTCATTTGTTATACCGTGGATATCTGAAGCTTCTTTTGGAATTTCCATTTCTGGATTTACCAACCAAGTTTTACTTTCCTTATTTCCATTTGGAAACACTTTTAATATAGAAATTTCAACAATTCTATCTTTTGCAATATTAATTCCGGTTGTTTCTAAATCGAAAAAAATGATTGGTTTTTTTAATATTAATTCCATAGTTTTTTTTGTAAAATATAAGTGTAAATATACGACTTGCAATTTACGATTTATGGAATACTTATAAAGTTTATCCTTACTTTTTAACAAAAATTTAAACAATAAAAAGTTTATTCGCTTTCAAGTTGTTTCTTATATTCTTCAAGATGAATTTGATATTTCTCAGGCAATGCTGGTTCTTGAAAATTATATTTTTTTAAGGTTTCTAAAATTATTTTTGCTGTAATTAAGCGAGCCGTTGGTTTATGATCAGCGGGAACAATATACCAAGGCGCTTGCTCTTTAGATGTTTTATTCAACAGCTCCTGATAACAAAACTGATATTGATTCCAAAGTTTACGTTCTTTTAAATCGCTTGAAGAAAATTTCCAGTTTTTTTCTTTTAACCTCAACCGCCTTAACAAACGATTTTTCTGTTCTTCTTTTGAAAGGTTTAAAAAGAATTTCAAAATGATAGTCCCACTATTTGAAATATAGGATTCAAATGTATTAATTTCATCCATTCTATTGTTATAAAAAGCATCATTCAAATCATCAATACTCTTTATTGAAGGCAACTGCTCATTAAAAACATATTCAGGGTGTACGCGAGTTACCAATACATTTTCATAATGTGTTCGATTAAAAATACCGATTTTACCTTTTGCAGGCAAAGCAATATAATGACGCCAAATATAATCGTGCTTTAGTTCAGTTTCTGAAGGCACTTTAAAACTATGAACTTCTATTCCTTGTGAATTCACATCTTTAAAAACTTCACGAATAAGGCTATCTTTCCCTGAGGTATCCATTCCCTGCAAACAAATTAAAACCCCAAACTTTCCTTCTGCATACATAGCATCTTGAAGCTTACTTAATTTTTTACGTATTTTTTTAAGTTTCTTTACTGCTTTTTCGTCAACTTCTTTTGTTATAGAATCTTTTAATTCAATGTTCTCTGTGACTTTGTATGTGTTCATTTTACTTTTTTTAAATATATAAAATTTGTGCCCTATTGACAAATTCGATAATTTTGAACAAAACAACCATCATGAGAAAAATTTTATCTTTTATTATATGCGTTTGTGCATTTAACAGTTCAAACGCGCAAGTTGACCCAACAATTTTTGAGAAATTTGAATCGAAATTCGTAACTATTGATGGGTATAAAATTAATATTGAAATAAAAGGAACTGGAGAACCTATATTTTTTCTTCCTGGGGGACCTGGAAATTCTCATGATTATATGCAAGGTGCTTTTGGTCAATATTATAAAACAAATACGGTCGTATTTTTTGATTTTTTAGGAAGAGGAAAATCTGATAATGCAAAAAAAAGCAATGAATATTCAATTGAAAATGATACGGATCTAATTGAAAAAATTAGAAAATATTTGGGTTTTGAAAAAATATCAATTGTTGGGCATTCTTACGGAACTGTCCCTGCTCAAAATTATGCCATTAAATACCCTGAAAACACAAACAAATTGGTTTTAATTGCAGGATTTCACAGTGGCATAATGTGGCAAGCCAATTGTGATAGTTATAATGAATACGCTAAAAAACATTTTCCTGAAAAATGGTTAAAAGTAGATTCACTAAGAACTTTGGGATATGTTTCAACCGATAAGGAATTGATGGAGATTTATGGAAACTTTCCAACTAAATATATTTACTACCACAACACAAAAATTAAAGGTAATAGCCCTAAAACAAAATATAGAAATTGGAACAACGATGTATATGCTCAAATTATTGGAAGAGATGGTGATTTTGAAGTAAGTGGTGATATGATTGATATTGATTTTAGAAGGAAACTGAAAGATGTAAAATCTCCAACTTTAATTACAGCAGGAAGATATGATGGCGTTTCTACACCTGAATTTAACGTTCAGTATAAAATATTTATGCCACAAGCTACCTT
>JADWMI010000189.1:0-2057 GCA_015767395.1 Bacteroidota bacterium
GCTGCAAATGTAATACCTTTTTCCTTTATATAACAATGTTTTTTAAACCTTTTTTCAAGAAAAAAATAATTAACTGAATCTAAACTACTTAGGACAATAAAAATTATAGTGGAGTTTACTTCCTGAAAAACGGATGACTAAAATAAGTCTTTTTTTTGTACTGCGCAACATTAAAAATAAAATGTTTTATTGTTTTTTGGACTTGGGTTTTGGCACAACAATTTGTTTTTCACTTAATTCAATATAATTAATATTGAGTTTAGATGCTTTAACCGTAATAATACCAGCCACAAATGCACGTTGTAATATATCTTCAATTAAAAAATCTTCATCATTATTCATAGGGTCATAAGTATCCTTTAATGACAACTTAAACACATTTGCAGTTGTATTGTACCAAAAAGCTTTCCAACCACTACGGTAATCTTTCACCAAATCATAGGTTACAATACCGGTTTGTCTGTGCATCAATTTGATCAATATACGGCCTTCTGTTCTGGTTAGCTTCTTAAGTTGGTCTGTAAACTCTTGCTCCATATACTTTTGCATGTTCTTTGTATATGATTTTTTCTTCCTCTTTGATTTGATGTTTTGTAAATTTTTATTTAAAATCTCTAAACTATCAGCTGCAACTTCAGCAAAAGGATATGCTTTTAATACTTTTTTTCGAAACCAAAAATAATAACGCTGCTCATAAGAGGTTTTAAACTTTATCTTTTTAAGTAAAACAACATCTTCTAATTCAATTAACAATGTATCTCCTTCAAACAATATATACTGTTCTGTTAACGGAATAGAATCATTTTCTTCAACCTGTGAAAAAAGAAGACCACTATTCAGCAACAAAAATAAAATGGTAATTAATTTAATTTGAGCTTTCATTGTTATTTGTTTTGCTAAAACTGAGGCAAATTTACAATATATAGTAATATGTATAAAACGTTTTTATTAATTGTTGGTATACATTACAATTTAGTATATTCGTTTTTTAAAATTATAAACATGAAGAAACAGTTATTAAATAAAAAATCAATTGCATTTTTAGAAAAATACTTAAATAATGCCTCCCCCACTGGCTATGAAAGTGAAGGTCAAAAAATTTGGATGGACTATTTAAAACCGTATGTTGACACATTTATTACTGACAACTATGGAACTGCAGTTGGAATAATTAATCCAGATGCTAAATTTAAAGTTGTAATTGAAGGTCATGCGGATGAAATTTCATGGTACGTTAACTACATTACTCCTGAGGGATTTATTTATGTAATTAGAAATGGTGGAAGCGACCATCAAATAGCGCCTTCGAAAATTGTGAATATCCATACTAAAAAAGGCATTGTAAAAGGTGTTTTTGGATGGCCAGCCATTCACACACGTGTTAGCGGTAAAGAAGAAGTGCCTAAATTAGACAATATTTTTATTGATGTTGGTTGTAATACAAAAGATGAAGTTGAAAAACTTGGGGTTCATGTTGGATGTGTTATTACATACCCCGATGAATTTTTTATCTTAAACAAAAACAATTTTGTTTGTAGAGCCATAGACAATAGAATGGGTGGGTTTATGATAGCCGAAGTTGCTCGTTTATTAAAGGAGAACAACATTGAGCTACCTTTTGGCCTGTACATCACAAATTCTGTTCAGGAAGAAATAGGATTGAGAGGTGCTGAAATGATTACGCATACTATCAATCCAGATATTGCTATCATCACAGATGTTTGCCACGATACCACTACCCCAATGATAAATAAAATTAAAGAGGGTGAAACAAAATCGGGTGGCGGCCCCGTAATTAGCTACGCTCCTGCTGTTCAAAATAATTTAAGAGAATTGATTATTGAAACTGCTGAGGCCAATAAAATTCCTTTTCAACGTATGGCTTCTTCAAGAGCCACTGGTACAGATACTGATGCTTTTGCTTATAGCAATGGCGGTGTACCATCTGCTTTAATCAGTTTGGCCTTGCGTTATATGCATACTACTGTTGAAATGGTTTCAAAAGATGATGTTGAAAACGTTATCAAATTAATTTATGAAAGTCTACTAAAAATAGA
>JADWMI010000189.1:2157-5182 GCA_015767395.1 Bacteroidota bacterium
TTATTTTTTAGATATGGACGAATATATTGACATATTAAATGATCACGGCGAAATTTCAGGTAAAACATGTTTAAAATCTGAGGCTCATAAAAACGGTTTTTTTCACCAAAGTGCTCATATTTGGATTTTCGATAAAAATAAAAATGTCTTAATTCAAAAAAGAGCGGCTAATAAAGATACGTTTCCCAGTTTATGGGATATTTCTGTTGCAGGCCATATTTCAGCAGGTGAATTACCCATAAATGCAGCCATTAGAGAAGTTCAAGAAGAAGTTGGCATTTCGATATCCGAAAATCAATTACATTATATAGGTACATCAACAAACAAGGTTTTACATAAAATAGACTTGATTGATTACGAATTACACCATATATATATATGTAGCCTAAATTTCAATATTGAAACCTTGAAAATTCAACAGGAAGAAGTTGCTAAAATAAAAATGATTGTACTAAACAAGTTAATTTCAAAAGTAAATACAAACAACAATAATTTTGTTCCTCACGGAAATGATTATTTTACTTTTGTATTTGATGAAATAAAAAAACATTAAATGAAGAATACGATTGCTGAACGAATTTTTGATTTTTTAAAAGAGTATCCGCCATTCAACTTAATTTCAAAGACAACATTAGTTGAAATTTCAAGAAATGTTGAAATTCAATACTTTGAAAAAGATCAAATAATTTTTGATCAAAACGACGCTCCTCATGAAAATTTTTATATTATTTATGAAGGTGCCATTCGATTGTATCGTTTTGTTGAGGATAAAAAACATAAAATTGACATTTGTGACGAAGGTGATGTCTTTGGTTTGCGACCTTTAATAATGAATGAACATTATTTAATGGGAGCAGCAGCCAATGAAGAAACCATTTTATACGGAATTCCAACACATATTTTTAAAGATATTATTTTAAACTACCCAAAAGTTAGTCAGTTTTTAATTGCCAGTTTCGCTACCAACACACGCGATCCTTTTTCAGATAAACACAAAGGAAAATTATTTGCAAATGTACCTTCGGTACAAAAAATTGAAAATAGCTACGTTGAAACGCAATCAGCTAAATACAGTAAAAATCCGATTACTTGTTCTATTGACACCACTATTAAAGAAGCTTCTCTTATAATGACTTCAAACGTCATAAATTCAATTATAATTGCAGAAAAAAAAATTCCAATTGGAATTATTACCGATAAGGATATTAGAACTAAAATAGGGACTGGAATCTTTAGTATTTCAGACCGTGTGAGTAAAATAATGACCAGCCCAGTTATTACTTTTCCTGAAAAATTAACAGTCGCAGAGGCTCAAATTACTTTACTTAAACACAAGGTTTCACATATTTGCATTACCAAAGATGGTACAGACAAATCTGAATTGGTAGGGGTTTTAGCTGAACATGATTTAAATATGCTTCAAGGTAACAACCCTTCATTTTTAGTTCGTCAAATAAAATCAGCCAAAGATGCCGAAACCTTAAAATATATTAGAACAAAAACATCTGAACTTACCAAAGGCTATTTAGAACAAGAAATTCCTATTTACTTTATAACAAAAGTTATATCAGAAATAAATACAGCCATCACCAAACGAATCATTAGACTTGCCATTAAAGAAATTGGATCTGAACCTCCAGTTGAATACGCTTGGCTAGCTATGGGAAGTCAAGGTCGAAAAGAACAACTATTAATGACCGATCAGGACAATGCCCTGGTATTTGAAAATGTTCCAGAAGAAGATTATGAAAATGTAAAGGCTTATTTTTTAAATTTCGCAACCAAAATAACCGAAAAGCTGCATATTGTTGGTTTTGAGTATTGCCCAGCAAACATCATGGGTAGCAATCCAAAATGGTGCCTATCTCAAAAAGAATGGACTGCACAATTTAAGGATTGGGTAAATCATCCAACATCTGATAAAATATTACTAAGCATTATATTTTTTGACTTCGAATATATTTTTGGTAATAAAAATTTATATAACGAAATGAGTGAAAGTGTGTTTAAATACGTCACAAAAAAACAAATCTTTTTAGGCTTTTTAAGCAAGGCAACACTCGACAACCCTGCTCCTCTGGGCTTTTTTAAACAATTTTTAGTTGAGGAAGATGGTGAGAATAAGGATCATTTTGATATTAAAAGTAGGGCAATTAGACCTTTGGTTGATGCTGCTCGTATTTTTTCATTATACCATGATTTAAAAGTAAACAATACCATTGCGCGATATGAAAAACTCATAGAAGTTGAACCGCAAAACCGTGATATATTTGAGCCTTGTATAGACGCTTTTAAAATTTTATTACAATTTAGAACCTCTCAAGGTTTAGCCAATAATGATAGTGGTAAATTTGTTGATATTAACAACCTTAGCAAATCTGATAGATTGAAACTAAAAAGTTGTTTTAAACCCATAAAAAACATTCAGGAATCTCTAAAATTGAGGTTTAATGTTGCTCAAATTCCATAAACCATGTTGAATTTATTCAAAAGAAAAAAATATCCAGCATATTGGAAAAAACATATAGAAACAGTTAAAAATTGCACGAAATATGCAAATTACGAAAACATACGATTCGTAGTTTTAGATACTGAAACTACTGGCTTTAATTATGAAAAAGATCGTATTTTATGTATTGGAGCTGTCGCACTTAAAAATAATAAAATATTGGTTTCCGATTCTTTTGAAGTGTATGTAAAACAAGAAGTTTTTAATAAAGAAACCGTGAAAATTCACGGAATTCGAAGAAATGGAAAAGAAGTTAAAGTAAGTGAAGAAGAAGCCTTGATTTCATTCTTAGCTTATTTAGATGACGCCATAATTATTGCCCATCATACAAAGTTCGATATGACAATGATTAACAATGCTTTCAAACGTTTAAATTTAGGCCCTATCGTTTCTAAACAATTAGACACCAATTATATTCATAAAAAAATAACTACAGGTGGTCCGTTTAATAAACTGTATAGTTTAGATGAACTTTGCGAAATTTATAATGTGAAAATGCACGACCGCCATACTGCA
>JADWMI010000190.1 GCA_015767395.1 Bacteroidota bacterium
AAATGAAAAAATTAGCAATTGTATTGTCTCTTGTACTTGTAATAAGTGCTTGTGGTGAAAAAAAAGCAAATAAAAAAGAAGGTGACGTTGCTTCAACAACATTATCTGGAACTATTAAAATTGACGGATCAAGTACCGTGTTTCCTATTTCTGAAGCTGTTGCAGAAGAATTTAGAAATGAAGAACCTAAAGTAAAAGTTACCATTGGTGTTTCTGGAACTGGTGGTGGTTTCAAAAAATTCTCAAGAGGTGAAACAAACTTATCAAACGCTTCACGTCCAATTAAAGACAAAGAAAAAGCAGCTTGTGCTGAAAATAACATTACTTATTTAGAATTAGAAGTTGCTTATGACGGACTGGCTGTATTGGTAAATCCGGAAAATGATTGGGTTGACAACTTCACTGTTGAAGAATTAAAGAAAATTTGGGAACCAGCTGCACAAGGTGTAATTATGAAATGGAACCAAATTAGACCTGAATGGCCAAACGAAGAAATTCATTTGTTCGGCCCTGGTGTTGCGTCAGGAACTTACGACTATTTCACGGAAGCAATTGTTGGAAAAAGTGGTTCAAGTCGTGGTGATTTTACTGCGAGTGAAGATGATCATGTTTTGGTGCAAGGAATTGCTGGAGACAAGTTTTCATTAGGATTTTTCGGATTGGCTTACTATGCTGAAAACAAAGACAAGCTTACTTTAATAGGTGTAAATAACGGTGAAACAGTTGTAAAGCCAACTTTAGAAACCGTGAGTAATGGAACTTATAGTCCATTGTCTAGACCTTTATTTGTTTACGTAAACAGCACTTCAGTTAAATCTCCTGAAGTAATTGAATTTGTAAACTTCTACATTGATAATGCAGGTGAATTGGCCGAAGATGTTGGGTACATTCCACTTCCTGCTGAAAAATATACACAACAAAAAGCAAATTTCAACGCCTTCGTTGAAAGTAACAAATAGTGAAGAAGAGGAAAGTTCAAGAAAATCAGTTATCTGCTATGGTAACTGGTTTACTTGTTAAAACAAATTTGATGCGTAAAATAAAAGAATATGTAATTGAAAAATCACTTTTATCAAGTGCTTTAATTACAATTGCCGTTACTTTTGGTATTATTTCGGTTTTAGCGATTGAAGCTTTTCAATTTTTTAGTGAAGTTTCTATTCTTGATTTTTTAACCGATACGCAATGGACACCTTTGTTTACCGATAAACATTACGGTATTTTACCATTACTTTCGGGAACATTATTGACATCGCTTATTGCCATTTCAGTAGCATTGCCTGTTGGATTGTCTATTAGTATTTATTTAAGTGAATATGCTCCAAAAAGTTTTAGGAAAACAATAAAACCATTATTAGAATTATTAGCGGCCGTACCAACTGTTGTATATGGTTTTTTTGCTTTAATTGTAGTCACACCATTTTTACAGCAATTTATACCAAATCTATCGGGATTCAACTCTCTTTCGGCTGGTATTGTAATGGGGATCATGATTATTCCTTTTGTGTCTTCATTAAGTGAAGATGCCTTACACGCGGTTCCAAAGGCGTTGAGAGAAGCTTCATACGGAATGGGCGCTACCAAACTACAAACTGCTTTTAAAGTAGTGGTTCCGGCAGCCTCATCAGGAATTATTGTTTCTATTATTTTGGCCATTTCAAGAGCCATTGGAGAAACCATGATTGTGGCCATTGCAGCAGGGCAACAACCACGATTAACGTTTGATCCAACGGTACCGGTTGAAACCATTACAGCCTATATTGTTCAGGTAAGCTTGGGTGATGTGCAGCACGGCTCTGTTGAATACAGAACTATTTTTGCTGCAGGTATTACCTTATTTGTATTTACCTTTTTATTGAACACATTGAGTTATCACATTCGAAAAAAATACAGACAAAAATATGAATAGTATTCAAAAAAATAGATTGAAAGATCAGCTATTCAAAATTTGGGGAATCGGGTGTACCCTATTCGCCCTCATTTTATTAGTGGTTTTTATTGGAGACATTTTAATTGATGGCATTCAAAGAATAGATTGGGGTTTTATCACCAATTTACCTTCAAGAAAACCTGAAAAATCAGGGATTTTTACGGCATTAATGGGTAGTATTTGGATTTTATTGTTAACCACAATTATTGCGTTTCCCGTTGGAGTTGCAGCAGGTGTTTATTTAGAAGAATACAGTAAAAAAAATAGACTTTCAGCATTGCTAGAAATTAATATTTCAAACTTGGCTGGTGTACCTTCTATCATTTATGGACTATTGGGTTTGGAAGTTTTTGTCCGTATTATGGGATTAGGAGCAAGTGTTTTAGCAGGTGCATTAACATTGTCG
The DNA here is from genome assembly GCA_015767395.1 of Bacteroidota bacterium. The sequence goes on from JADWMI010000190.1 coordinate 2,337, forward strand.
TTATTAATTCTTCCAATTATAATAGTAGCAACCAGGGAAGCGGTAAAAGCGGTACCAGATTCAATTAGAGATGCTTCATACGCATTGGGTGCTTCAAAATGGCAAACGATATGGAATCAAATATTACCTGCCTCAGGCGGTGGTATTTTAACAGGTGTAATTTTAGCACTTTCAAGAGCCGTTGGTGAAACCGCTCCATTAATTGTTGTTGGAGCTTTGGCTTATGTTCCTTTTGCACCATCGAACCCGATGGATGAATTTTCGGTGTTACCAATTCAAATATTCAACTGGATATCGAGACCACAACATGGATTTATAGAAAATGCTGCCGCTGCAATTATAATTTTATTATTAATTACCTTCGTAATGAATGGTATCGCAGTTTATTTCAGAAATAAATGGCAAAAGAAATTGAAATAACAATGAAAAATACAATCGATCAAAATATTACTTTAAATACCGCAATTGTTGAAGATGAAAATCATGCAGCACGTATTGAAGCGAAAGATATAAAAGTTTGGTACGAAGATTTTATGGCTATTAAAGGCATAAGTATGAAAATTAAACCAAATACCGTAACTGCATTTATTGGACCATCAGGTTGTGGAAAATCTACTTTTCTTCGTCTATTTAATAGAATGAACGATTATGTAGATGGGTTTAAAATGGAAGGGAAAATTAAGCTTGAAAGAAAAAACATTTACAATAAAAAAGTATTGGTTGAAGAATTGAGAAAAGAAGTAGGTATGGTATTTCAAAAACCAAATCCGTTTCCAAAGTCAATTTTTGAAAATGTTGCTTACGGCTTAAAAATTCAAGGAATTACCGATAAAAAATTTATAAACGAACGTGTTGAAAAAGCGTTGAAACAAGCTGACCTTTGGGATGAAGTTAAAGACAATTTAAAAAAATCGGCATTGGCATTGTCTGGCGGACAGCAACAACGTTTGTGTATTGCACGTACTTTGGCCGTTGAACCTTCTATTATTTTAATGGATGAACCAACCTCAGCTTTAGATCCAATTTCAACTGCTAAAATTGAAGATTTAATCTTCGAATTAAAAGAAAAATACACCATTATTATTGTAACACACAATATGCAACAAGCCAGTAGAATTAGTGATTATACTGCCTTTTTCTACTTAGGTGAATTGGTTGAATACAATAAAACAAAAACTATTTTTACGAACCCAGAAAAAAAACGAACCGAAAACTATATTACCGGTCGTTTTGGATAAAACAATATTATTATGGTTTTAAATGCTGAACAAGAACGCATCCAACTAAACAATACCGGACTTGAAATGTTATCATTATGCATTTCACAAATAGAAAAAGCCACTGAGGCTTTATTGTCTCACGATACTGATTTAGCCGAGGAGGTAATGAATTCTGAAACCAAGGTTAACGCCATGGATTTAAAAATTGGAAAGGACTGTGAAAAGTTTTTGGCTTTGTACAATCCAGTAGCAATTGACTTGCGTTTTATTATGGCAATTCTAAAAATAAATGCTGATTTAGAACGTATTGCCGATCATGCCTATGGTATTTCAAGAATAATAGTGGAGCAAGATAAAAAAATTGATCCGCATTTATTTGAAGTCTTAAAGTTTGGTGATATTTACGAAACCATCACTTCTATGTTTGAAGATATTACCAAAGCATTTGAAACCAAAGATGCTTCTTATGCCAGAAAAGTATTCAAAAAAGACAAGGTTTTAGATAAAATTAATGCCAATTCATTTTCAATAATTGAAGCAGAAATTAAAAAAGATATTAATGTAATAGACCAAACCTTATTGTTGTTTGCAGTAGTTAAAAAGTTTGAAAGGGTTGGCGATTTAATTAAAAACGTTGCTGAAGAAATTATTTTTTACATTGATGCTGAAGTATTAAAACATAAAAAGAAAAAGTAATTTCTTCACAAATTAAAACTATAGATTTGGTTAGTTAGGCTCTATGTGAATTAAAATATACTCAAGGTTTGGAATTTTCTCCATTAAAGTATCTTTCAATTTATGCGCAATTGAATGCCCTTCCTTTACTGTTATATTCGCATCAACTATGGCGTGTAAATCAACATGGTATTTTAAACCCGTTTTTCTAATTAAACATTTTTCTGTATCTATAATTCCTTCAACATTATTAGCTACAAATCTAATTTCATATATTAAATCGTCATACAAATGTTCGTCCATTATTTCACTTAATGCAGGTTTAGAAATTAAATAGGCATTGTAAAAAATAAATCCAGCAGCAAAAAGAGCTGCCCAATCATCTGCAGCTTCATAGCCTTCACCAAAAATTAATGCGATAGAAATACCTATAAACGCTGCTATTGAAGTAATGGCATCGCTTCTATGATGCCAAGCATCGGCTTTTAAGGCTGAGCTATTGATTTCAATACTTTTTTTATGGACTATTCTATAAGAAATTTCTTTCCATATTATAATGATACCCAAAACAATTAAAGTCCAAGATTCTGGAGTTTTTTGTGGTGATAAAATATGTTGAATACTTTCATATCCAATAACAGTAGCAGATATTATTAAAAAGCCAACGACCAGAAATGTTATTAAAGGCTCAATACGGCCGTGGCCATATGGGTGTTTTTTATCGGGTGGTTTATTGGCATATTTAATACCAAATAATACAAATAATGAAGAAAAAATATCAGTTGTAGATTCAATCGCATCTGCAATTAAAGCATAAGAGTTACCCAAAATCCCCGCCATAAATTTAATGATAGCCAACAAAGCATTGCTAACAATACTTATATAGGTGGCTTTAACAGCTATTTTCTCCGCAC
>JADWMI010000191.1 GCA_015767395.1 Bacteroidota bacterium
ACATCTCTTTTAGGGAAAGATAGTTGCTTTGTTTATGACTTTTACAGATGCGACATAACCTCAAAAAAAAATATAGTTAATTTTACTATATTTACTTTAAATTGAATCTATTAGCATTATTCCAAAACTAGAGTATCAGTTGTCAAATCAGGTTTATATAAGCCTTAAACTTATAGCAAACTATAATAATAATAATAATAATGTCAAAAAAACTTTCAATAAATGAGGCTTTTATTAAAAAATTGACAAAAATTATTAAGGTCAATTTAAAAAATGAAAATTTTGGTGTTGTGCAACTTGCCAGTGAAATAGGACTTAGCAGATCGCAACTACATCGAAGATTAAATGATATAAACGGAAAATCTTCAAGCCAATTTATTAGGGAATATAGATTACAAAAAGCAATGGAAATGCTACAAAGAAACCAGTTTACTGCTTCAGAAATAGCATATCGTGTTGGTTTTTCAAGCCCAACCTATTTTAATACTTGTTTCAACAACCTTTATGGCTATCCTCCAGGTGAAGTGAAATTTCAAAATGCTACGGTGGCTCCTAAAGTGAATATTTCAAAAAAAATGATGAGTTTGGTTCCATTAATAATTCTTATTGGATTAATCGTTTATAATGAAGGTTTTAATAAGCAAAATTCGGCCACCTTAAGTATTGAGAAAACAATTGCTGTTATGCCATTTATAAACGAAAGTCTTAATGAAGAAAATATGTATTTCTGCAATGGTATCATGGCTGGAATAAGGGATAATTTGGCAAAAATTCCCGAATTTACCGTAGTATCCAGACGATCTGTTGAGAAATACAGAAAAAGCTTAGCCCCTTTAGATATTATCGCTAAAGAGCTTGATGTTAATTATTTGGTTGAAGGGCGTGTTCAGCGTATAGGAGATCGAGCCATTATATTTACTGAACTCATTAATGCTCAGAATAACAAAGTCCTTTGGTCTGAAAGCTATGATAAGGATGTTTCAGAAATTTTTGCTGTGCAAGCAAGTGTAATACAGTCAGTTACCGACAAACTTGAAGCTATAATCTCCCCTAATTTAAAATCTGATATAAATACAATACCTACGCAAGATAAATTGGCATACGAACACTATTTAAAAGGAGAAGATCTCCGGTTTAAAGCATACAGACCGCTTCAAAAAACCAACGATTGGTTAGACTTTTTAAACGAAGCTCGGACATCCTATGAATTAGCCATAAAACAAGATTCTCTTTATGTGCCTGCTTATTTGGGCTTGGCAATGACTGTTTTTGAAAAAAATGCTAATTATGTGAACGATGAAAATAATTTAGACGAGGTGTTAACTCTTACAACCAAGGCCTTACAAATAAATCCTAACAATGAATTGGCTTATTTAATTAGAGGAGATTATTATAAGAGTATTAATCAAAACGATAAGGCTATTAATAATTATGAAAAGGCTTTGGAAATAATTCCAAATAATAGTAGGGCGTTATTTAGCTTAAGCAATATATACAAGAAAAATAATAATTATAAAGATGCCATATCAACTCTTAAAAAGTTAGAAAAAATTGCAAAATCCAGAGGTGATTTAATTCAATTATACAACCAATATATTCATTTTTATAGAGTTCTAGAGCAACACGAAATGGTTGACTACTATTTTAATAAAATATTTGAGATTCAAACTGCACCTCTATTTAGAATGGATAGAGTTTGGTCATACGTACAGTCAAATCGATTTGATGAAGCACTTATATATACTGAAGAAAAACTACTTGAAGAGAACCAACAACGAAATGGAATCTTAGCTTATATATATCTACGTAAAAAAGAATTCCCTAAAGCATTGAAGTATTATAAAAAATGTTACGAGCAAGTTGAAGTAGCAGGCATAAATTCACTTGCTTCGAGATTTGTTTATGGTGGATATGGTAGATCCTTGATTGATATGGGACAATCTGAAATGGGCCTGAAAATGATAAAAAAGCAAATTTCTGTTAATAATGAAATAATCAATTCTAAACGAAGTATTGACAAACCCATTAGTTACTTAAATAATACTCAACTCTATTCATACTTAGGGCAATATGAACAAGTCTACGAAAATATTAAAAGATTCGAAGCAATAAATGGATGGCTGTACTGGGAGTGGATGGTTAATTGGGTAAAAACAGAATTACAATATGATTTACTAAGCAAAGATCCCATTTATAAAGCATGGATAGAAAGAGGCGAAAAACAACTTACAGACACCCAAAACCAAATAAGACCTTATTTACCTTTAACACCCCCAAATAATTAATTTAAAATAACTCCTTTTTTATTAAATTACTTCTCTTAAGATACTTTTTAAATAAGGATATATATTAAAGTTTAATTGACATTCTTGCAATTCATCGTAGTAAATTTTTAGGTTTTCAACCAATTTCTCCTTTAAATTTTCCGAACACCTCTTTGTGAATTAATTTTTATTTTTTAAACTGCTCTTTATCAGACATCTAAAACATTTTACGCAACATAATTTAAAGGCTTTAAAAATAGATCGGAACTAATTACAACCCAATTGCTATGTGTTGCTCCAGTTTTTATGACACCTTGAGCCATTATTAATCTTTAACAAAAAAAATTATGAAAAATGTAATCACATGCTTATTGGCACTACCGTTATTACTCATTTCTTCTCAAGAAAATGACATGGTCTAAATACCTAAACAAGAAAGCAGTACATTAAATATTAATTAAATGAAGTACTCTTTGAATACAATAATCAGCCTGCAAAAATGGAACTTTTATTAGACGAAGAAGCTGGCAACACATTTGTATTTAATGACAAAACTAGGTTTACTGCAAATTATTAACAGATAAATTATATAGAATGAGAGAAGTTAGAAAAACATTTAAAATGGTAATTGCAGGAATGATTGTTTACGAACTTGAGCATATTGAAAGCAGTATTTACCAGGAAAGCGAATTAATAGAGATAAAGAAAGCATTAAATATAGGTGGCGTTAGAAAATGTGTTTCTTGTAATAACAAAACATATAAAGAAGGTGCTTCTTATTGTGATGAACATATGAGAGTAGATGAATTGAGTTAATGTTTTATAACAATTTAGGAAACAAACAAATGATCGAAGCTTTTGTAACTTAATGACCCAAGAAATTTTTTCCTGGTACAGATCAGCTTATATGGATTGATGGAATCGAAAAAGGAATCGAAAGCGGTATCACATCTAATAAAACATTAAATACTATTATTAGCGTGGTGAAAACCAAGAATTCAGTTAATTGCTCCGAAATCCTTAATTATATAATGCATAAACAACCGCTTCTTATGATGTATATAAGGATGTAGGTTTTGTTCAAATTATTTTATTTTGGAGGAGCCGGTCGGACAAATTAATAGATCCATTCTTCATGGAGATAATCTTCCAGAAGCATTTTTTGAGGCTCTTAAAGAAGAAGGAGAAAGAACGCTTGGTGTTACTTTCACTTTTATTTTCGTTATCGAAGATGGACCAACAAACATTGATCAAAATGGTAAATATGACGCCGCTATGCTTTTAGAGAAATATATCTAAATAGTTCTCGTATTTTCCAAGATGCTCCAGATGATGTTTTGTTTAATGCTATTGTAGCCTATGAAACTGTAGTTATGCATGAAGTTGGTCTTGGCTTAAGTCAAGCACACTTTGGAAAATCTTTTATAGGCAAAAATAGTTCTTTTGTTTTTCACTTTTACAGATGCGACAGCACCACAGAACCTCATATTCTTAATTTAGAGTATTTTTTTTGAATTGAACTTATATCCAACACCACTTATAGTTTTAATAAATATCGGATTTGATGGTTCTTTTTCAATCTTCTTTCTAATATCCAAAATAAAATTATCGACTGTTCTAGTCGTTGGAATTTTATCATATCCCCATACTTCATTTAATAAATCGTGTCTGTGTACAACTTCTCCTTTATGCTGTATAAGGTAATGAAGTATTGAAAATTCTTTTCTTGTAAAACGTATTTCTTCTCCATCAATATGCACCTCCATTTTTTTGAAATTAATTTCCACATTTCCGAAAGCGTACCGCTCTAATTCTGTTTTTAATGGATATGATCTCCTAAGAACAGCCCTAATTCTGGCAAGAAGCTCAGAAAGGCTAAATGGTTTTGTTATATAATCATCAGCTCCGTAATCCAATCCTATTATTTTATCCATTTCAGAACTTCTGGCTGTTAGCATCAAAACAGGGATCAATGGTTTTTCCAATTTTACCTTTTTGCATATTTCAAGGCCATTCATTCCTGGAAGCATAATGTCTAGAATTAACAAATCTATTTGGTTTTGCAATGCCATTTTCAAGCCCTCATTTCCATTAAGCGAAGTGCTTACATTATAGCCTTCAATAATTAAATTGTCTTTTAAACCCATAAGGATACTTATGTCGTCTTCAACAACTAAAATGTGTCTTTTTTTCTCCATGATACAACACTATAAATTTAATACAATTGTAAACAAACTTCCCTTGTTTACAGTACTACTTACAAGAAGTTTTCCATTTTGGGCCTCGATAATGTCTTTACTTACGGTTAAACCCAAACCTGTTCCACTGATATTTTCATTTTTTTTGGAATTCACACGGTAGAACTTTTCAAAAATATTTTTGAGTTTATCTTCTGGGATACCAATGCCATGGTCTTTTACTTCAATAAAAGCCTTGTCCTCGTTTTCATACAAACGTATTTCAATTTTCCTCCTATTATCCGAGTATTTTATGGCATTGCTAATCAAATTTGAAAGCACTTGCTTTAAGCCTTCCGGATCAACAACAGCCACAATGTTTTCGTTTAGATCTAGCATCACTTCAAAGTTGTTAATTTCTAACCAGTAATTCATTTCATGCATTATGTCATCCACTATTTCAGCTAAATTGAATTCCTTAAGATGGTATTTTAGCTTGTTGTTTTCGCTTCTTGAAAAATCGAGAATATTATTCACCATTCTCTTAAGTCTTTCACTTTCTTTTACAATGATATGTGCATATTTTTTTTGTTGTTCTTTAGAAGCAACCCGCCCTAATACAATAGAATCAGCAAACATATTTATGGATGTTAATGGGGTTTTTAATTCGTGCGTTACATTGGAAAC
>JADWMI010000192.1 GCA_015767395.1 Bacteroidota bacterium
TGCTTTGTACATTTCTTCACTTGCTACTTTCCAAGCTTCGTTAATTTTCTCCATTGCAGCATCAATTTGAGCTAAATCTTTAGATGCGTGCGCAGCTTTCAATTCAACTAAAGCAGCTTCAATAGGATCTTTTTTATCAGCTGATAATTTTTCACCAAACTCTTTCAATTGCTTTTCAGTTTGGAAAATCATAGAATCTGCAGCATTTACTTTTTCTGCTGTTTCTTTTGCTTCCTTATCGGAGTCTGCATTTGCTTCAGCATCAGCTTTCATTTTTTGAATTTCTTCTTCAGTCAATCCAGAAGAAGCTTCAATTCTAATATCTTGTGTTTTCCCTGTAGCTTTGTCTCCAGCAGTAACGTGAATAATACCATTTGCATCAATATCAAAAGTCACTTCAATTTGAGGTGTTCCTCTTTGTGCTGGTGGAATTCCATCTAAATGGAAACGACCAATGGTTTTATTATCGGCTGCCATAGCACGTTCACCTTGTAATACGTGAATTTCTACTGATGGTTGGTTGTCTGCTGCTGTTGAGAACACTTGAGATTTCTTTGTAGGAATCGTAGTATTTGCTTCAATCAACTTCGTCATCACATTCCCCATAGTTTCAATACCTAATGAAAGTGGTGTAACGTCTAATAACAATACATCTTTTACATCACCAGATAAAACTCCACCTTGAATAGCTGCTCCAATTGCAACAACCTCATCAGGATTTACACCTTTTGAAGGTGACTTTCCAAAGAATTTTTCAACAGCTTCTACTACCGCAGGAATACGTGTTGAACCACCTACTAATATAACTTCATCAATATCACCAATTGATAAACCAGCACTTTTTAATGCAGTTTTACAAGGCTCAATAGTTCTTTTAATTAAATCGTCAATCAATTGCTCAAACTTTGCTTTTGTTAAACTACGTACCAAGTGTTTTGGACCTGATGCAGTAGCAGTAACATATGGCAAGTTAATTTCTGTTGTAGCAGAAGATGACAATTCTATTTTTGCTTTTTCAGCAGCTTCTCTTAAACGTTGTAAAGCCATTGGATCTTGACGTAGGTCAATATCTTCTTCAGCTTTAAATTCGTCCGCTAACCAATCAATAATTTTTTGATCAACATCATCACCACCTAAATGTGTATCTCCATCAGTTGATAAAACTTCAAAAACACCATCCCCTAATTCTAAGATAGAAACATCATGTGTTCCACCACCAAAATCAAAAACAACTATTTTTTGATCTTGACCTTTTTTATCCATTCCGTATGCCAATGCAGCCGCTGTAGGCTCATTAATAATACGACTTACTTTTAAACCAGCAATTTCACCAGCCTCTTTTGTAGCCTGACGTTGTGCATCGTTAAAATATGCTGGTACAGTTACAACTGCTTCAGTTACTTCAGATCCTAAATAATCTTCAGCTGTTTTCTTCATTTTTTGAAGAACCATCGCAGAAATTTCTTGAGGCGTATACAATCTTCCATCAATATCAACACGTGGTGTGTCGTTATCTCCTTTTACTACTTTATAAGGTACACGTTCTGCTTCCATTTTAGACTCAGAATATTTATTACCCATAAAACGTTTAATTGAATAAATAGTTTTAATTGGGTTGGTAACCGCCTGACGCTTTGCTGGATCACCTACTTTTCTTTCTCCACCTTCTATAAATGCTACAATTGATGGTGTTGTTCTTTTCCCTTCAGCATTAGGTATTACAACCGGCTCGTTACCTTCCATCACAGAAACAACAGAGTTAGTTGTTCCTAAATCAATTCCTATAATTTTACCCATGATTATTTATTTTAATTATTTTTTTAAATTCATTTTTTTAACTTCTACAACCAAATGACAATGATTATGCCATTAAAAAAAATATGTCAAGTTGTCAGAATTAATTTTCTTATTTCTTTTCATTGACACAAAAACGACGTAAAATACTGCAATATTTTCAGAAAAATGACACTCCTATTTTCCAAAAACATATATTTGCTCTCTTTTTTAAAATTATAAAAAAATATGGAGTGTATTTCTGTTTTTGATATGTTGAAAATCGGCATAGGCCCTTCAAGTTCACATACTTTAGGTCCTTGGCGCGCTGCTGAACGATGGATACATCATTTAAAAAAAGAGGATCTTTTTAACAAAACTACCCATATTAAAGTAGATTTATTTGGTTCATTATCACTAACAGGACTCGGACATGCAACAGATTTAGCCATTATTTTAGGACTGGCTGGTGCAGATCCTGAATATTTCCCCACTGAAGAAATCGAATCTTTGGTTGCTTTTATTAAATTTTCGAAGGAATTAAAATTTGGACATGAAAAGGTGATTCCTTTTGATCCTCAATCCGATATTGTATTCAACAAAGAATTTTTACCTTTTCACCCAAACGGGATCACATTTAAAAGCTTTAATAACGGTACTGAAATTTCTTCAGACACCTATTACTCAATTGGAGGCGGATTTGTAGTCCGCGAAGAATTAATTCATGCAAAAGAGAATATAAAAATTCATAAAACCTTTCCATTCCCAATTCAAAAAGCAAAAGAACTTGAATTATATTGTAATGAAAACAAACTGAAAATTTCAGAAATTGTTTTAGAAAACGAAAGGTCTTTAAGAACTGATGAAGAAATTGATCATGAACTTTCTAGAATTTGGGACACCATGCTCGAATGCATGCATATTGGCTGCCACACCGAAGGAACCTTACCCGGAGGTTTAAATGTTAGAAGAAGGGCTTTTGATCTTCATCAAAAACTGATAGGAAACAGAACCTATAATTCACCTAACGAATGGTTAGTTGCCATAAGAAATACAGAGGTAAAGTTTAGAGAGATTTTAAAATGGGTAAGTTGTTTTGCTTTAAGTGTTAATGAAGTAAACGCCTCATTAGGACGTGTTGTTACAGCACCTACCAACGGAAGTGCTGGCGTAATTCCTGCAGTTTTAATGTATTATTTGGCAATTGAAAATCACGAAGGAAATTTTGAACATATCAAACAATTTTTATTGGTAGCCGGAGAAATTGGGAGTGTCTTCAAAAAAGGCGCAACTATATCAGCTGCTTTGGGAGGTTGTCAAGCTGAAATTGGGGTTTCAAGCGCTATGGCGGCAGGAGCCCTAACTGAATTACTTGGTGGTACTCCTGAACAAGTTTTAATGGCAAGTGAAATTGCCATGGAACATCATTTGGGTTTGACCTGTGACCCTATCGCTGGATTAGTGCAAGTTCCTTGCATAGAACGCAATGCAATGGGCGCGCTTAAGGCTATAAACGCCGCTGAATTGGCTCTGGAAAGCGATGCAAGAAATGCCAAAGTTCCATTGGACAAAGTAATTACCAGCATGTGGGAAACTGCTAAAGATATGAATTCTAAATACAAAGAAACTTCAGAAGGTGGATTGGCTGTAAGTGTAAATATTTCAGACTGTTAAAAGTTTAATCAACGTGTAAAAACTAGCTCCTTTTCAGAAGAAAGATTGGAATCAAAAGCATATCCTTCAGAATTAAACCCTTTTAATTCTTCAGCAGTTTCAATATTGTTATCAATAATATAACGTACCATTAAGCCCCTAGCCTTTTTAGCAAAAAAGCTAATCATTTTTAATTTACCATCTTTATAATCTTTAAAAACAGGTGTAATTACTGGAGCTTTTATCAATTTTGGTTTTAAAACCTTAAAATATTCATTACTTGCTAAATTCACAAAAACCTCCTCCGGTTCTAGTTCAGGATTTAATGCATCCGTTACTTTTGTTCCCCAATATTGATATAAATTATCGTTTCTACCTACCTTTAATTTTGTACCCATTTCTAAACGATATGGTTGTATTAAATCCAATGGTTTTAATAATCCATATTGACCCGAAAGTATTCTTAATTTGTTTTGAAGTTGATCAATTTTATCTTGTGAAAGAGAATAGGCGTCTAAGCCAATATAAACATCGCCTTTAAAAGCAAAAACAGCTTGTTTGGCATTTTGTAATGTAAACGGCAATTGCCAGTCCTGATTGCGTTGCCAGTTTAACTCGCCTAAATTAGGAGAAATACTCATTAATTCAGATAGTTTTTTTGGTGTTTTCTTTTTTAAAACGCCGTTTAACTTTTCGGCTTCGTTTAAAAATATTCCTTCCGTATATTTTGAAGTTGGTACTTTGGTTTCAAAATCTAATGACTTGGCTGGTGATATTACTATTTTCATTTACTATTTTTCTTTTTATACAAAACTAAGTTATTTCAATAATTTCTCCATTGGTATAATCGAAATTAAAATCACCTCTAATTTTGAAATCTGATTGTTCAATTAAATCACCTGTTGGAAACCATTTTTTTAATTTATTATTCACTAAAATAAACAATCCATTATCATCTCCAACTGCACAAAACCGCTCAAAATCTCCACTATAAACCTCAATGGACGCTATCTCATTTAGCTTTTGAAATGTTTTGCGAATTTGATTTGACACCAACCCAATTTCACTGATACTTAAAACTGATTTTGTTGAAAATTTCAAATCACTTTTATAATCTAAATTTTTTCTTGCAATAAATTCTACAATATTTTTATCTAAATCATAAAAATAAATGGCTTTCGCATTCCAATTAGAAAAATCGATTATTTCCTTTTCATCAAACGACAAAATATCAACCCTTTCTTTTAACCAATAAAGTGCCTCAACTTCCTTAAATGAAGGAATATTAATGGCATAATGATAAGGAACAATTTTACTTTTATATTTTAAGGTAAGTATTGAATCTCCCATTTTAAAACTGCAACTCTCAGGAGTTGAATTGACAATTGGAAATTCTAATATGATCGTATAAAAATCAATCTGCCGATCTAAATTATTAGTAAACAATATAAGTTCCTTTATCTTCATTACAGTAAAATTACCATAAATTATGACAAATTCTAAATAAAGTTGATTCGATAAAATTATGCTGAGATAACTAAAATTTATACCAAATTATTTATATACTGTTGCATATTTTTAAATAATAAGCCCACATGGTAACCGTCCATCAATGCATGATGTACTTCAACAGAAAACGGTATTTTTTTACTTCCATTTTCATTAAACAAACCGCCAAAAACTA
>JADWMI010000003.1:0-16422 GCA_015767395.1 Bacteroidota bacterium
GCTTCAATTGAATCCAATCCTTGGTCTAAATATTTTTGTTCAAATCTAGGGTCTCCTTGAATAGGGGTGTGAACAGCATAATGTGCCATGTATAAATAAAAAGGAGTTTCATTGTTTATGGCCACATCCATTGCTGAGATTGCTTCTCTAGTAATAGCTTCTGTTAAAAAAATTTCCTGACCATGATATTTTTCTAATCCAGGAACATTCCAAATACCTTCTTTTCTTCGGGTATTTTCAAAGTTTTTAGTCCCATAATAGCTTCCCGGAGCACCTGCTGCATGACCTGCAATATTTATTTCAAATCCAAGGTTTGTTGGATTGGCACCCGGAGTGTCTAAAGCTCCAAAATGTGCTTTTCCTGAATGAATTGTCCGGTATCCATTGTCTTTTAAGATTTGTGGTAAAGGTGTTATATGAACTGAATGTAAAATGCTGTCGGTTGGTTGCGCGCCATTAACGTTCCATTTAGGTAATTTTAACCCTTTTGGAGGTTTTACCATATCGATATCTCTTTTCAAAGTCCAACTGGTAACTTTATGTCTTGCGGCGTTCATTCCAGATATTAAACTTACGCGTGTAGGTGTGCAAACTGGCGTGGCATAGGCTTGGGTAAATTTCATTCCCTCACTTGCTAATCGTTCCATATTTGGAGTGTGATACTTTTTATTTAACGGTGTTATCTTATCCCAAAAAGGAACAGAAGTATCTTGCCAACCCATATCATCTACCAAAAACATAATAATATTTGGTTTGCTTGTTGTTTTATCAGTTCGTTTATGAGATTCATTATTACAAGAAAATAAACTTATAAAACAAAGAATTAAAACAAAGTATTGGGCTATTTTATTCATATCGTTTATTGGAAAATTTAGAGTGCTAATTTAGAAATTTTAATATGGGAGTATCTTTTAATTTGTATTTTTTTTTGCTATCTGGTGAGGTAACCCAAGCAGTGTCAATTCACTTCCGCCAGTCGCTTCATGGAATTTTATAATTAGAGGATGCCACCCTTTTCTTAATGCAACCCATTGTTGCAATGCTGCTTTTATTGGAGTTCTTCCATCGCGTGTATAATAAATTTCCATGTTTTCGATTGGAGTGCTAAGGGTTATGGTAGCTTTGTCTATAAAACTATTTTTTTTTGTTAAACCAACAACAGTTGGAATGTAATACTTCATGTTTAGGGCATCTAGCCTGTTGTATTGCAAGTCCATTCTATTTTGAAAATTATCAAAATCTTTATCCTTTTTAGCGATTCAAGCCGATTCTGCCAAAGCCAATAATCTGGGGAATGTTTGGTACTGTAATCTCTTGAAATTTGGAATTATTATTTAGGTTAACTCAAGGAATTGGCATAATTGAACGATATCCCCAATATCATGAATGATACCACCCTGTTACTTATTATTAAAATGATAAAATTTGTTTTTTAATAAATGAGAATTGAAAAAGTGTAACTTGTTCAATACAAAATATAACCTAAATTAGAATAAATATAATGATTAGAGATTTATATAAGTCGAAGTTTTTGCTAAAAATGCTCGCTTTTCCTTCCCTTATTATTGCGATAGCTTTTACTTTAAAGTCTTGTGAAAAACCTCGAAAAGAAACCGGACAAACCCAGATTTCGAACGTTACATATGTAAACCCTTTTATAGGAACAGCTGGTCATGGGCATACTTACCCTGGAGCTACGGTTCCTTTTGGTATGCTACAAGTAAGTCCCGATAATGGTATTTCAAAATGGGACTGGTGTTCTGGTTATCATTATTCAGATTCTATAACAATTGGTTTTAGCCATTTGCATTTAAGCGGAACCGGAATTGGAGATTTAGCAGATATCCGTTTGATGCCAATCAATAAAAAAGTAGATATTGCTGTGGAGATGAAATCTCGTGATGAGGTTCCATATAAATCTTCCTATTCACACAATGAAGAATCAGCATCAGCGGGTTATTATAGTGTGGTATTGAAAGATTTCAATATAAAAGCGGAACTGACTTCAAATCTAAGAACTGCTTTTCACAGGTATACATATGCTGAAAATGACACCCAATCAGTTGTTATTGATTTAGGATTTGCTATAAATTGGGACAAATCTACAGAAACGAAAATTTCAGTTGTTGATGAAACGACTATTTCTGGTTATAGACACAGCACAGGTTGGGCTAAAAATCAAAAAGTATTCTTTGTTGCAAAGTTTTCAAAAGCAATTAAAAAACATGAGCTGGTGAACGATGGAAATTATATGTCTAATGGAAATTCAGTTGAAGGAAAAAAAACCTTTGCGCAACTATTTTTTAATTCAGAAGACAACAATGAGCTTATAGTAAAAGTAGCTGTTTCTTCAGTTAGTGAAAAAAACGCATTGGAAAATTTATCAAAAGAAGCCATAGATTTTGAGTCTGTTAAAAATGAAGCTGCTGAAACTTGGAATCAAAATTTATCAAAAATTGAAGTTGAATCTGATAATGAGGATTTAAAAACTACTTTTTACACTGCATTGTATCATACACAAATTGCTCCAGTTACTTTTAGTGATGTAAATGGTGCGTTTAGAAAAGAAAACGACAGTATTGTTACTGCTGAAAATTACACCGCTTATTCAACGCTATCCTTATGGGACACATTTAGAGCAGAACATCCGCTATTAACCATAACTGCTCCAGATAAAGTTTCAGACATGATAAATTCTATGTTGGCCTATTATGAAACTAATAAAATATTACCAGTTTGGACATTGTATGGAAATGAAACCAATACAATGACAGGTTATCATGCTATTCCCGTAATTGTTGAGGCTTATATAAAAGGTGTCAAAGGTTTTGATATTGAAATGGTTTACGAAGCTATGAAAGCTACGATGATGCAAGATGAAAGAGGTTTAAATCATTATAAAAAATACGGGTACATTCCACATGATTTATTAGATGAATCAGTTACTATAACATTGGAATATGCTTACAACGATTGGTGTGTAGCGCAAATTGCAAAAGAATTAGGGAAGGAAGAAGATTATAATTATTTCTTAGACAGATCTAGGGCTTACGAGCATTTATTTGATAGTGAAACCGGATTTATGAGAGGTAAAAATGAAACTGGCACAGCATGGAAAGAACCTTTTGATCCTAAATATTCTGCACATAGAGTTCACGCTGAATACACAGAAGGAAATGCTTGGCAACACAGTTGGTTTGTTTTGCACGATGTTGAAAATTTAATTAAAATGCATGGAGGTGAAGATAATTTCACCACCAAATTAGAACAACTTTTTACTGAATCTTCTGAAATTACAGGCGAAAATGTTTCCGTTGATATCTCAGGGTTAATAGGCCAATATGCACATGGTAATGAACCAAGTCACCATATTGCATATATGTATAATTATGCAAATAAACCATGGAAAACACAATACTGGGTTCGAGAAATTTTAAAAACACAATACAATTCAACCCCTGAAGGTTTAAGTGGGAATGAAGATTGCGGACAAATGTCAGCTTGGTATGTGTTTAGCGCAATGGGTTTGTATCCATATAGCCCTGCTTCTGGAGAATATCAAATTGGGAGTCCGATTTTTGAAAAGTCTACAATCAAAATATCAGAAAACATTTCATTTATAATTGAAGCTGAAAGCACATCTAATGAGAATATATACATACAATCTGCTACTTTAAATGGGGCCATTTTTAACAGCACAACCCTTACACATAAAGAATTAGTAGAAGGAGGAACGCTTCATTTTGTGATGGGGAATACCCCAAATAAGAACTGGGGAATTAATAAAAAGGATAATTAGAAAATGGATATAATTGATATATCAATAATTGCAGCATATATTTTACTAACGTTATTTGTTGGGATTTGGGTTTCAAAAAAAGCATCAAAGGGATTAAAATCTTATTTTTTAGGCGGAAACAATATAAAATGGTATTTCTTAGGACTAAGTAATGGATCAGGAATGTTTGATGTTTCTGGAACTGCCTGGATGGTTGGAATCCTATTTTTGTATGGTGTAAAAAGTTTTATGTTTATGTGGCTTTGGCCCATATGGAATCAAATTTTTGTCATGATGTTTTTAGCCGTTTGGATCCGTAGGTCAAATATAATGACTGGTTCTGAATGGATTTTAACGCGTTTTGGAGACAACAAAGCAGGAAGAGCTTCACACATAATTGTAGCTGTTTTTGCAATTGTAGCTGCTGTTGGTTTTATTGCGTACTTTTTTGAAGGCGTTGGTAAATTTATGACCATTATTTTACCTTGGGATTTAACATTGCAACTTGGGGATATACGCTTACTTACTTCTGAACAATGCTATGCATTAATCATCATTATTTTAACTACAATTTATACGATAAAAGGTGGTATGTTTTCTGTTGTTGCAACTGAAGTTTTGCAATATGGAATTATGGTAATCGCAGGTGTTTTAGTTGCTGGCTATGCTTTCTTTACTTTTTCAGATGTAGAAATTAATGCTGTAATTTCTAACGAATGGCGAAATGTATTTTTTGGTTGGGAGCTAGACACACATTGGAGCGAAAAGTACAGTGCTTTTAATAATTTAATAGACTCTGAAGGATATAAAATGTTTGGTGCTTTAATTGGAATGACCTTATTTAAAGGTTTCTTCGCTAGCATTGCAGGACCAACACCCAGTTACGATTTACAACGTATTCTTTCAACTAAATCTGTGAAAGAGGCCGCTTATATGAGTGGTTTTACAAATTTAATTTTATTTATACCAAGGTATTTATTAATTGCTGGAATTGTGGTGATTGCTTTGGTTACATTGGCTCCAGAAATGATTGGAAATCCACTTTTAAATGGAGGTGATTTAGAAATTTTATTGCCTAAAGTAATCAACTTTCATGTTCCTGTTGGAATAAAAGGATTGTTATTAGCGGGTTTATTAGCTGCTTTTATGAGTACGTTTTCAGCTTTTGTGAACGCGGGGCCTGCTTATATGGTAAATGATATTTACAAGAAGTATTTTAAACCTGAAGCAACCGACAAACATTATATCAAGGCAAGTCATATTGCTTCGTTTATAGTCGTTGCATTGGGCGTTTTTATGGGCTTTTTTGCAGATTCCATAAATTCGTTGACATTATGGATTACAAGTGCCCTTTTTGGAGGCTATGTTGCAGCTAATTTTTTAAAATGGATTTGGTGGCGATTTAATGGTTGGGGATATTTTTGGGGAATGTTGGCAGGTTTAATTGTTGCATCATTACAATTTGTCTTAGATCAAAACAAAGGTAATTTTGAAGAAGGCGCTATATTTTATGAGTTGTCACATGTACATGCCATATATTTATTTCCATTCATATTTATTGTTTCAATATTGGGTTCTTTTCTGGGAACTTATTTTAGCGAACCAACCAATATGGAAGTATTAAAATCTTTTTACAAAGATGTTCGTCCGTGGGGTTGGTGGAGGCCGGTTTTAAATGAGTTAAAAAAAGAAGACGATGCTGTTGAAAAAAATTCAGAATTCTGGGCAGATATGTTGAATTGTGTAATAGGTGTCGTATGGCAATCAAGTATGATTGTATTGCCAATTTTCTTAATGATAAGAGATTACCCAAAAACTATCCTAGCGTTGGTTGTGTTTTTAATGACATCAATTATTCTTAAATTTACATGGTTAGATAAAGTTCGAAAAATTCCAAATTAAAAATGATTTCAAACAAAATATTCAAATAAAAAATATAGAAGTGAATACAATTCCTTGGCAAGATAAGCCTAAAAGCAGTAACGAAGTAATTTGGAGATATTCTGAAAATCCAATTATAAAAAGAGATCAAATACCAACTTCAAACAGTATTTTTAACAGTGCAGTGGTGCCTTTTGGAGATGGTTTTGCTGGTGTTTTTAGATGTGACAACAAAGCGGTTCAAATGAATATTTTTGCAGGTTTTAGTAAAAATGGAATCGATTGGGACATCGACCACGAACCTATTGAGATGAAGGCGGGGAATACCCAAATGATTGATTCCGATTATAAATACGATCCTCGCGTTGTATTTATTGAAGACAGATATTGGATTACCTGGTGCAATGGCTACCATGGGCCAACCATTGGTATTGGGTATACATTTGATTTTAAAGAATTTTTTCAATGTGAAAATGCCTTTTTACCATTCAATAGAAATGGGGTTTTATTTCCACAAAAAATTAATGGAAAATATGCAATGTTAAGTAGACCAAGTGACAACGGACATACCCCATTTGGAGATATCTATATTAGTTATAGTCCAGATATGAAATATTGGGGTGAGCACCGTTGTGTAATGAAAGCAACACCTTTTGAGGACAGTGCCTGGCAATGTACCAAAATAGGTGCGGGGCCAATTCCAATTTTAACCAAGGAAGGTTGGTTAATGTTGTACCATGGTGTTATAAATACATGCAATGGATTTAGATATGCAATGGGGGCAGCTATATTAGATGAAAATGAGCCTGACAAGGTAAAATATAGAACCCAACCATATTTATTAGGTCCTCATGCAATTTATGAGCAGGTAGGAGACGTACCAAATGTAGTTTTTCCTTGTGCTGCTTTGCATGATATCGAATCAGATAAATTAGCCGTGTATTATGGTGCTGCTGATACCGTTGTAGGTTTGGCTTTTGGTAAAATTACTGAAGTATTGCAATATACAAAGGACAATAGTTTATAAACAATTCATTAAATGTTTTCAAAAATTAAGTTTCTAACGGTTCTATTGGCTTGTTTCACAATTATTAGTTGTGCGCAGTCTAAAAAAGAAATAATCCCTCAGAGTTATGTCGCATATCATGCTGCAGGTGAAATTAAAATAGATGGAGATGCGTCTGATTCCTCTTGGAGTAATGTAGAATGGTCTTCTAATTTTATTGACATTGAGGGGGTTAAAAAACCGACATACAATACGCAAGTAAAGATGTTGTGGGATGAAACCTATTTTTACATTTTGGCAAAAATGGAAGAACCACATGTCTGGGCAAATTTAAAACAGCGTGATACTATTATTTTTTATAACAACGATTTTGAAGTATTTGTGGATCCAGATGGAGATACCCATAATTATTATGAATTGGAAATTAATGCCCTAAATACCGTTTGGGATTTATTTATTACTAAACCATACAGGGAACTAAATTCACCTGTGTTAAATGATTGGGATATAAAAGGATTAAAATCAGCGGTAAAAGTGAATGGGACTTTAAACAATCCGAATGATAAAGATAAGGGCTGGGTTGTTGAAATGGCAATACCATGGAGTGTTTATAAAACTTCCTATTTTGAACAAAATGTTCCCAAGGATAAATTTTGGAGAATAAATTTTTCAAGAGTGAATTGGGATTTTCAACTTACCAATGGAATCTACGATAGAAAGAAAGATACTAGTGGGAATTTTTTACCTGAGTACAATTGGGTTTGGTCTCCAACAGGTGTAATAAACATTCATCAACCTGAAAAGTGGGGCTATGTTTATTTTTCTTCAAAAAAGGCTGGTGAGAAAGATAGTTTTAACATCCCACAGGATGAAAAAATAAAATGGGAATTGTATAAGTTATATAGAGCCCAAAAAGCGTACTTTGAAAAGTATAATTCATTTGCAACCACTATTGAAAGTTTAACAAATTCCGCCATTATTGTTGAACATAAAACGTTAAATCCAATTTTAGAAATACATAGTTCAGGGTATAATTTATCCATCATAAGTCCATTTTCAAATGAAGTTTTAACCGTAAAAGAAGATGGAAAATTCATATTAAAATAAAGTAACAATGAAATTATACAAGTTATTTTTCTTCATAATATTAGTAAGCATAGTTTCGTGCAAAGAAATATCAGATAAGCAGGTGATTGTTGAAAATGCCAAATCTGAATTTGAGTTTGGCGTTTGGATAACTGCAGAAAAAGAAAAGTCAAATGAAGCCTATGCCATTGAATTTGAAAAGTATAAAATGGCTGGGATTGATGAGGTTTTAATTAATACCGAAACAGATCCGGTTTTACTGAATAGAATTGTGCCCATCGCCAAAGAAAAAGGATTAAATGTTCATGCTTGGATTATGGCCCTGAACCGACCAGGAGATTCAATTGCTTTGACACATCCCGAATGGTATGCTGTTAGTAAAGAAGGGAATTCTTGTTTTGATACAAGACCATATGTTGATTATTATCAGTGGCTATGCCCAACAAGAAAAGAATCTCGAGATCATATTTTAAGTTTGGTTGAAGGCTTGGCAAAAATTGATGGAATTGAAAGTGTTCACCTAGATTATATTCGTTTTTGTGATATTTTCTTACCTATTGGTTTGCTCCCAAAATACAATTTGAAACAAGAAATAGAATTGCCAGAATTTGATTTTTGTTATTGTGATGTATGCGTGAGTGAATTTGAAAAATTACATCATAAAAATCCAAGAGAAATAGAGAATACTTCCATTGATATGGAATGGAAACAATTTAGATTAAATGCAATTAGAAATGTTGTAAGCGAAGCATATGAAATAGTGCATAAATATAATAAAAATTTAACGGCAGCCGTTTTTCCTTACCCTGAAATGGCAGACCATATGGTGCGTCAACGTTGGGATAAATGGACAATAGATGAGGTGTATCCAATGATATATCACGGCTTCTATAATGAAGAAATTGATTGGATTGGTTTTGCAACCAAACAAGGGGTAGATGATGTAAAAGATAAAGGGATTGGTGTAAATACAGGAATTTATATCCCGCCTTTTAAATCTTCAGAAGAATTAAAAAAAGCAATCTTATTGGCAAAAGAGAATGGCGCTAAAGGGGTGACATTTTTTGATGGACCTGAACTTACAGAAGCATATTTAAAAGCAATTAAAGAAACCAAAAACATTTTAAAGTAATAGTTGGTGATCAGCTATAAAATAAAAAAAGAGTAACCAACTTAAAACTATGACTAATCAAAAATCGTATCGTTCCTCATTCCTTTTGTTAACGACCTTATTCTTCCTTTGGGGATTTATTACAGTCCTTGTAGACTCATTAATTCCACGTTTACGTGAATTATTTACCTTAACTTACTTTCAAGCAGGGTTGGTACAATTTGCTTTTTTTGGAGCTTATTTTTTACTATCTATTCCAGCAAGTTATATCCTCTCAAAGATAGGTTATAAACGCGGTATTATTCTTGGTTTATTAACAATGGGCTTGGGGTGTTTACTTTTTTATCCAGCGGCATCTTATCGTGTTTTTGGGGTTTTTATGTTAGCCTATTTTATTTTAGCAGGAGGTATGACAATTTTGCAAGTTGCTGCAAATCCGTTTGTTGCTGTTTTAGGTTCTGAAGAAGGTGCCTCGAGTCGCTTAAATCTTTCACAAGGTTTTAATTCTTTAGGAACTGCTATTGCGCCTGCGGTTGGGGCATTATTTATTTTGAGTGACACTATTAAAAGTAAAGATGAAATAGCCCTTCTGTCACCAACAGCTAAGGAAACTTATTTGGCTTCAGAAGCGTCAGCTGTACAATTGCCATTTTTAGGATTGGCTTTATTTATAGGTTGTATAGCAGTTATATTTTTGTTTTCAAAATTGCCTAAAATGATCAGTGAAACAACAACCGGAACTTATGTTGACGCGTTTAAAAATAAGAAGCTAATGCAAGGTGTTTTAGGGATATTCTTTTATGTTGGTGCTGAGGTTGCAATTGGAAGTTATTTGGTTAGCTATTTTTTAGATATGAATCTAGTATCTGTTATTACTGAAAATGTGTTTATGAAATCAATCGCAGAAACCATCCTGAATTCTGGAATAACCGAAAATGATCATAAAGCTATTGTTGGGGTTTTTGTAACATTCTATTGGTCTGGGGCAATGATTGGTCGTTTTGCGGGTGCATATCTTACGAAAATTATTAAACCAGGAAAAGTACTTGCTCTTTTTGCAACTATTGGAATTTCCCTTATTTTAGTATCCGTTAATACCAACGGTTTAGTGAGTATGTGGAGTATTTTGGCGGTTGGTTTATTCAACTCTATTATGTTCCCAACCATATTTACTTTGGCAATAGATGGTATTGGACATTTGAAACCAAAGGCCTCAGGTTTATTATGTACAGCAATCGTTGGAGGGGCTGTAATTCCACCTGTTTTTGGATATTTAACAGATCAAATTGGATTTAAAAAGTCATTATTACTTATCATACTTTGTTATAGCTATATTGTATGGTATGGTTATAAAAACGGTCAATCAAAAATTTATGAAACGTAGAAATTTTATTGAAAGAGCTGCTCTAGGAAGCATTGGTTTAAGTACTATTTTAAGCTGTAAAGAAATTGCTAAAAAAGACGAAAATTTAAATAAAGACGAAGTTTTAAAAGTACAAAGGAAGCCTGTTCTTATATCTACATGGAATCACGGCTTGCCAGCAAATGAAGAAACTTGGAAACAATTAAAAAATGGCAAATCATCATTAGATGCTATTGAATCTGGAATGCGAATTCCAGAGGGAGATCCAAAAGTCAGAAGTGTAGGTTATGGTGGGTTTCCAGATAGAGAAGGTAAGGTAACTTTAGATGCTTGTATTATGGATCACAATAGCAATTGTGGATCGGTTTCATTTTTACAAGGAATTAAACATCCTATTTCAGTAGCTAAAAAAGTATTAGAAAATACACCGCATATCATGTTATCGGGTGAAGGAGCGCTTCAATTTGCATTATCGGAAGGTTTTATTGAAGAAAATTTACTAACGCCGGAGGCAGAAAAGGCCTGGGAAAAATGGGTTGAAGAATCTAAATACAAGCCAGTGATTAATATGGAAAATCACGATACAATAAGTATGTTAATGTTGGACCAAGATGGAAATTTAGCAGGTGGATGCACAACCAGTGGAGCGGCTTGGAAAATGCATGGTCGTGTAGGAGATTCTCCAATTATTGGCGCAGGGTTGTTTTTAGATAATGAAGTAGGAGCAGCGGCAGCAACAGGTTTAGGTGAGGCCGTTATAAGAACTGCTGGAAGCGCCATGGTGGTTGAACTAATGAGACAAGGAAAATCACCTTATGATGCATGTAAAGAAATTGTAGAACGTATTTATAATAAACACAAAAACCATAAAGATATGGAATATCTTCAGGTGGGTTTTATAGCAATTAATAAAAATGGAGAGCACGCCGGTTATAGTTTAAGATCTGGATTTAATTATGCAATTCATGATGAGAAAAATGGAAATAGAATGGAAGATGCCCAATTTAAAATGTCTTGGGAGAATTAGTCAAAATAATCAGTATAAACATTAATTATATAAAAAAGTTTGAATTTATTTATGAGTGTCGGTTAAATTTAAAAAGAGTTTTGGAATGGCATTCATTAACATATGTATCCTGTTAAATTGTAAGTGTAATAGAATTAAGCGTTATTTTTAACTAAAAAAATAATGACGCTATAGCGGTCTGTTTTTTTGATGGGCCAGAACTTACAGAAGTGTATTTAAAAGTAATTAAAGTGGCAAAAGAAGCCTTAAAGTAATCATTATGAAAAGTAGAGTATTGTTAGTTTTAGTACTGTTTTTTACAGTTTGTGAAGGCCAGGAAACAGCAAGTTTTTGGTTGAATGAAAAAATAAATGAAGAAAATAGAGAACCCATGCATGCTTCTTATGTTGTATATGAGAATGAGGCCTTGGCAGAAAAAGGAGATTGGAGATTGTCGGAAAATTATAAAAATTTAAATGGCCTTTGGAAATTTAAATGGGTTGAAAACGCGACTGATTTTCCAAAAGGATTCGAAAAGATAGCATTTGACGATGCTGTTTGGGATGATTTTATGGTGCCTGCGAATTGGGAAATGAATGGATATGGCTATCCTGTTTATGTAAATACGAGTTATGAATTTGATAAATTAATCAAAGTAAACCCTCCAATAGTACCAACAGAAGAAAATCATGTTGGGATTTATAGAAGAAAAATTGTAATTGATGAAAATTGGAGTGAAAAAGAAGTATTTCTTCATGTTGGAGCAGCAAAATCAAATTTGAAGGTCTGGGTAAACGGTGTCTATGTTGGGTATGGAGAAGACGGAAAATTACCACAGGAATTCAAACTAAATAAATATTTAAAATCAGGTGAAAATACCATTGTATTAAAAGTAATGAGATGGAGTGATGGTTCTTATCTTGAGTGTCAAGATTTTTGGAGAATGAGTGGTATTACACGAGATACCTACTTGTATGCCAGAAATAAAGTGCATTTAAGAGATTTTGAAATAATACCCAATTTGGATGCTACTTATACCAATGGGAGTTTGAAAATTTCAACGTCAATTTCAAATATCAATAAAAAAAATAAGTATTCGTTAGAAGTTCGATTAAAAGATGGAACTGCAATAATTGCTACAAAAATTATAGATGAAAAAACATTGAAAAGTGAAACATCGTTTGATTTTTCTGTTAAAAACCCAAAAAAATGGACTGCAGAAACACCTAATTTATATGCTGTTGATTTCATATTAAAAGATCAAAAAGGAAATGTATTAGAAGTAATTCCTGAAAAAATTGGTTTTAGAAAGGTTGAAATTAAGAATGGTCAGTTATTAGTTAATGGGCAACCTGTTTATATTAAAGGTGTAAATCGCCATGAGACTCATCCAATTACAGGGCAAACGATTTCTAAAGAAAGTATGGAGGAAGATATTAAAGTGTTAAAACAATTTAATATCAATGCTGTACGTACTTCCCATTACCCGAATGATGAATATTTTTATGAGTTGTGTGATAAATATGGAATATATGTGGTGGATGAAGCAAATATAGAATCTCATGGGATGGGGTACAATATTACCAAAACATTGGGGAATAAACCCAATTGGGAGCTTGCTCATATTCAGCGTTTAGAGCGTATGGTTGAAAGAGATAAAAATCATCCTTCAATTATTATTTGGAGTCTAGGAAACGAAGCAGGGAATGGTTATAACTTTTATAGAGGCTATTTATGGATGAAAGAGCGCGATCCTTCAAGACCTGTTCAATATGAAAGAGCAACTACAGGAGCTTGGTCTGGGAAAAATTTAAAATTTGATTGGAATTCAGATATTGTGAGTCCAATGTACAGCTCACCTAAAGGAATGGCTGAATATATTGAAGCCAATCCAAATCCAACAAGACCTTTTATTCAATGTGAATACGCGCATGCGATGGGGAATTCAATGGGGAATTTTAAAGATTATTGGGATTTAATTAGAGCTCATGATAATTTTCAAGGTGGATTTATATGGGATATGGTAGACCAATCGGTTTATAAAACAAAAGAAGATGGTACAGTTGTTTTTGCTTATGGAGGTGATTTTGGACCTAAAGATGTGCCTAGTGATAATAATTTTTTAAATAACGGTGTGTTTTCTCCAGATAGAAAACCGAATCCGCATGCTTTTGAAGTGCAAAATGTATATCAAGATATACACACCTCATGGGGAAATGTAGAAACAACCACTATTAAAGTATTAAACGAATTCTTTTTTAAAGATTTGAGTAATGTGAAATTACACTGGAGTCTTATTATTGATGGTGTTCAGTTTTCAAGTGGTAATATAGACAATTTAGAGGTGCAGCCACAGCTTGAAAAATCTTATGCATTGCCAATAAAATTGCCTAAAATAGTATTTAAAGAAGCTTTTGTAAATATAACATATCGTTTAAAACAAGCCGAACCATTTTTACCAAAAGAATTTAAAATTGCTTCTGATCAACTTCATTATAAAGGAAGCTGGAAAAACAATACGGAAGTGAATGGCGTTTCAAAAATAACAATTTTTAAAGATGAAAATTCAGTAAGTTTTAAAAGTGACATTGCTGAAATAGCTTTTGATAGAAAAACGGGGTTTATAAACAAATATAACTATAACAATGATCCCATTATTAAAGAAGGAACGCAACTTCTTCCAAATTTTTGGAGAGCACCTAACGACAATGACATGGGGGCTAAATTGCAAAAAAAATTAATAGTTTGGAAGGATGCAATAGGAAATTTATCATTGATGAGTTGGGATTACTCTAAAGGTGAAGATGATAAAATTAAGGTAGCTGCTACTTATAATTTACCCAATGAACAGGCAGTTTTAATGCTTAATTATGAATTAAACAGTTTGGGGGAATTGAGTATAGAACAAACCATGACTATAAACGAAAAAGAAGAAGTACCTATGTTACCTCGATTTGGAATGGAGCTAATTTTGCCTAAAAATTTCAATGCCATTTCTTATTATGGCAGAGGTCCACATGAAAACTATATTGACAGAAATTATAGTTCTCAAGTGGGGCTTTATAATCAAACTGTTTCGGAACAATATTTTCCTTATATAAGACCACAAGAAACGGGGCATAAGACTGATATAAGATGGTATAATTTATCGAACGATAAAACAACAATCAAGGTTGAATCTGATGTTTTATTTGGTGTTACCGCTTTACATTATTTATCGATTGATTTGGATGACGGACTTGAGAAAGATCAAAGAAATGCCGGAGATATCATGGAAAGAGACTTGACTAATTTACAAATTGATTATAAACAAATGGGATTAGGAAGTATTGATAGCTGGGGGGCTTTACCAATGAAAAAGTATAGATTGTTGGAGAAAAAATATCAATATAAATTTAAAATTACGCCAACAGTTAAATAGTTGAAATCGTAAAAAAAACAATCAAATGAAACATATTTATAAAATAGTATTTTTAATAATAGTTATTACCTTTTTCGCTTGTTCAAAAAGTAAAGTTTTTACAGAAAGCGATATTCAAATTATTCCAAAACCAGCTGAATTAAAAATTTTAGAAGGTGTTTTTGAATTTACAGAAAGCACTCAATTTATTGTGACTGATGATAATCAAAAAGAAATTTCTTCAACTTTAATAAACAAATTTAAAAAGGCAACAGGATGGAACTTTGAAGTGTCAGATGAAGTTCCTAAAAACAATTATATTCAATTTATTAGAGATGAAAATTTAGAGAATGAAGCTTATAAGTTGGAGGTGAATGATGATAGAATTATAATAACTTCAAAAAACAATGCAGGTTTTATATATGGTTTGGAATCCATTCGACAACTATTACCAGTCGAAATTGAAAGTTCAGAAATTATATCGAATGTAGATTGGATAATTCCGAATATAGAAATACTTGACCTGCCACGTTTTAAATGGAGAGGCTTGATGTTAGATTTGTCTCGCCATTTTTTTGATAAAGAATATATTAAAACGATTATTGATGGATTGGCAATGCATAAAATGAATGTATTGCATTTACATTTGGTTGATGACCAAGGATGGAGAATTGAAATAAAAAAATACCCAAAATTAACGGAAGTTGGTGCTTGGAGAGTTGACCAGGAAGATCAACATTGGAGTGCTAGAGAAAAAGTAAATCCTGATGAAAAAGGAACTTATGGTGGTTTCTTATCACAAGATGATTTAAAGGAACTTGTGAAATATGCACAGTTAAAAAATGTAGAAATTATTCCTGAAATTGAAATGCCAGCGCATGTTACAAGCGCCATTGCGTCCTATCCTGAGTTATCATGTTTTGAAACACCTGTTGGGGTACCCTCTGGAGGGGTTTGGCCAATTACCGATATTTATTGCGCAGGGAAAGAAAGTACATTTGAGTTTTTAGAGAATGTTTTGTTAGAAGTAATGGAGATATTTCCATCAAAATATATTCATATTGGTGGAGACGAAGCCACAAAAACCAATTGGAAAATTTGTCCACATTGTAAAAAAAGAATGAAAAAAGAAGGATTGCATGACGTAGAAGAATTACAAAGTTATTTTGTAAAAAGAATGGAAAAATTCATCAATGCTCATGGAAAGAAGTTGGTTGGATGGGATGAAATATTAGAAGGCGGTTTAGCACCTGATGCTACTGTTATGAGTTGGAGAGGTGTAAAAGGCGGCGTTGAAGCAGCCAAACAAGGACATGATGTGGTTATGACGCCGGGAACACATTGTTATTTTGATCATTATCAAGGACCTCAAAATGAGGAGCCTACTGCTTGGGGAGGTTATACGCCTTTGAGCAAAGTTTATCAGTTTGATCCGGTTGTAGAAACAATGAATGCAGTAGAAAAAGCACACGTTCTGGGAGGGCAAGCAAATCTATGGGCAGAGTATATTCCAACTGAAGCGCAATCTCAATATATGATTTTCCCACGATTAGCGGCACTTTCTGAAGCTGTTTGGAGTCCTAAAGAATTAAGGGATTGGAATAACTTTTCTACAAGAATAGTTTCCATGTTTGATAGGTATGAGTATTTGGGTATTAATTATGCGAAAAGTGCCTATTTAGTGACTTCAACTTCAAAAATAAACATGGAACAAAAGACTGTTGAGTTACTATTGGCAAATGAATTCCCTAATGCAGATATTAGATACACAACAGATGGGAGTGATTTAAA
>JADWMI010000003.1:16522-20992 GCA_015767395.1 Bacteroidota bacterium
CAAATGAATTCCCTAATGCAGATATTAGATACACAACAGATGGGAGTGATTTAAATGAGTCTTCAGAAAAGTATATAAATCCAATTCAGTTGACTGAAACTACTGAAATTAGAGCATCGTTATTTGAAAACGAGAAACGATTTGGTAAGGAATTCAAAAAAACGATTAACTTTCACAAGGCTATAGGGAAAAAAGTTTCTCTAAAAGAAGTTTACAGTGATCGATATCAAGGAACAGGAGAGTATACTTTGGTAAATGCATTAAGAGGTACAAAAAATTTCCATGATGGTCAATGGCAAGGTTGGCTTGGAAACGATTTGGAGGCAATCATAGATTTAGAGAAAGAGGAAACAATTCAACAAGTTGTGGTTGGTTCAATGGAAAATCAAGGTTCTGGAATTTATTTTCCAACAGCAATTCAAGTATTGGTATCTAGTGATGGTGAAAAATTTGAAGAAGTAGGAACGATTGAAAGGGCCTTTGCTAAAAACGGTATTTCTGAATTGAAAGATTTTAAAGTAACATTTAAAGAGCGTACAGCAAGATATATAAAAGTACTAGTTACAAACGAGAAAAAGATTCCTAGCGGTGGAAGAGCTTGGTTGTTTGTTGATGAAATTTTGATTGATTAAAAAATAGAATACTTTAATGAGTAAAATTGTTAGATAATGAACAAAATAATTATTTTCATTCTTTTTATTTTTTGTAATGTTTTATTAATAAACGCGCAAGAACCTGCAGATTACGTAAATCCGTTTATAGGAACTTCCAATTATGGAGCCACCTATCCAGGGCCAATTGCACCGAGAGGAATGGCAAGTATAAGTCCATTTAATGTAGCGGGGGCAAAAAATTTACCATTAGAAAAAGACAGTCGTTGGTTATCAAATCCGTACGTCTATGAAAACACTTTTTTAACGGGGTTTAGTCAAGTGAATTTAAGTGGTGTTGGTTGTCCAGATTTAGGCGTAATTTTAATAATGCCAACAACAGGCGATATAGAGACAAATCATTTAAAATATGGTTCAACCTATTCTGAAGAAGTAGCCAAGACAGCGTATTACAGTAATAAAATTGATAAATACAATGTGAAAGCAGAATTTACAACTTCAAAAAGAGTAGGTGTAAGTAAATTTACATTTCCAAAAGGGCAATCCAATGTTTTAATAAACTTAGGATTGGGTTTAACCAATGAAGAAGGTGCTATGGTTCAAGTAGTTTCCTCAACTGAAATTGAAGGCATGCGCACTGTTGGGTCATTTTGTTATAACAGTCCGGAAGCCGCATATCCCGTTTATTTTGTAGCTAAATTTTCTAAGCCTGCAGATAGTTTTGGTGTTTGGAAAAAACCGGCGAAAGATGAAGGGATTGAAGCGCAATGGATGGGATACAATGGGAAGACAAGATTTATGGAAAATGCAACAAAAATGGTTGTTGGAGATAGCATAGGGACCTATTTCACCTATAAATTTGATAAAATTGAAACGGTAGAAGTGAAAATTGGCGTTTCGTATGTAAGTATTGAAAACGCCCGCGAAAATTTAGAAGAAGAAACAGGCAATAAATCTTTTGAGGAGATCTATAAAGAAACCTACAATGAATGGAACAATTTACTTTCCAGAATTAAAGTAGAAGGCGGTTCAGAGGATGATAAAACTATTTTTTACACTGCTTTGTATCATACCTTAATTCATCCAAATACCTTGAATGATTTTAATGGTAAATACCCTGAAATTAAAACAGGGAAAATTGGAAAAACTAAAGGGACTCGCTACACGGTGTTTTCTTTGTGGGATACCTATAGAAATTTACACCAACTGATGTCTTTGGTGTATCCGCAGCAACAGTCAGATATGGTTAAGAGTATGTTGGATATGTACGATGAAAATGGATGGTTGCCAAAATGGGAGTTAAATTCTACAGAAACTTTTACAATGGTTGGGGATCCTGCAAGTATCGTAATAGCCGATACATATTTAAAAGGAATTCGTGATTTTGATGTTGAAAAAGCCTTCGAAGCAATGTTGAAAAGTGCTGATCAAATTGAAAATAATCCTTTACGACCTGGACTTAATGATTATATCAATAAAGGTTATTTAACCACAGACAATGGCGGTTCAGTTTCTACTACGGAAGAATACAATTGTGCAGATTTTTCTATTGCATTGTTGGCCAAAGAATTGGGTAAAGACGAAGATTACAAACGGTTTAAAAACAGGTCAATTTCATACAGGAAATTGTTTGATAAAGATTTAGATCTATTGAGACCAAGAAATGCTGATGGAACTTGGTATGAACCATTCGATCCGGAAGCAGGAGCAAATTTCACCAAGAATGTAGGTTTTATTGAAGGAAATGCATGGCAATATGCATTTATGGTTCCACATGATGTGAAAGGACTTATAAAATTAATGGGTGGAAATAAAGCATTCACACTGCAATTGCAGAAAGTATTTGACACCAACAAATTTGATATGGCAAATGAACCAGATATAGCCTATCCATACTTGTTTAATTATGTAAAAGGTGAGGAGTGGAGAAGTCAAGAAATGGTAACTAAATTGGTTAAGGAATATTTTCAAAATAATCCCAAAGGATTACCAGGTAATGATGATACCGGTACTATGTCTGCTTGGTTGGTGTATTCAATGATGGGAATTTATCCATTATCTCCTGGTGAGCCCAAGTATGCCATTACCATTCCAATGTTTGACAAAATTACAATACAGCTGGATTCAAAATATTATAAAAAGAGAGAAATTGTAATTGAGAAAGAGGTGAATAACAATGGTAAAATTGATAAAATCCAATTAAATGGACAAGCACATAAAAGTTATTTTATTTCTCACGAAGCCTTGGTAAATGGAGATAACCTTCAAATTATTTTAAAATAAGCGAATTGATTTTTTAATGATGTTATTTTTCATATTCAATTTTTATAAGTTAATGTAAATTCTAGATTTTATTTTCTGTCGAGAATTTTAGTTAACATTGAATATAATAACAAGTGTCAAGTAAGTAAATCCCTTTTATTTAATTCCAGTTTTTATTAAAAATTTCTTGCATTACCGGGTAGTTATTATCTGTATCATTATAAATTTCTCGTTGTCGTTTCAATTCCATTTTCATTTCAGAAATAATTTCTTTGTATGCAGGATCATTGTATGCATTGTAGTTTTCGTTTGGATCTTTTACCATATCATAAAATTCCCATGCAGGTGTTGAAGTTTCATCTGATGTACCTGTCATATCGAGCGGTTGCCCATAAAAGAAGGCCAATTTATAGCTTGCATTTCTAATCCCAAAATGCCCTGGTCTTTCAGGGTAATGTTGCCAATATCTATAGTACGCCGTGGTTCGCCAATCATTTGGAGTTTCACCAATTAAATTTTTCCTAAAACTTTTTCCTTGCATAGATTTGGGAATTTCAATGCCTGCATAATCTGCAAACAAGGCAGCGAAATCTATGTTTAAAATAATATCATCCAATCGTTTGCCGGCAGGTATTTCTTTTGGATAGCGAATAACAAAAGGCATTCTTAAAGATTCATCATAAATAAGGCGTTTATCAAAAAAGCCATGTTCCCCTAAAAAATAGCCTTGATCAGCAGTGTAAATAACTACGGTGTTTTCAGCCAATCCCGATTTTTCAAGATAATCTAATATCTTTCCAATATTATCATCTATAGCAGCTCCTGATCTCATAAAATCTTTCACCAGTTTTTGATACGTTTTTTTTCTAGCCGACATACGATCCATATCTTTTGTGCTAAATGGAAGTTCAGGGTATTTACACCACCAATTATCAGGGTCTTTGGAAGCCATTTCCCAGCGTTCAGCTAAATTCTCTAATTTTTGACCGACAAAACTCCTTCCAGTAGTTTCTGGAGAAAAATCGAATAAAGATACTGGTTCGGGTATGGTAACATCGTTATATAAATCCTTAAATCTTTCTGGAAAATCAAATGGCTCATGAGTTGCTTTAAAGTGAGTCATAAGCATAAATGGTTTTTTGGAATCCCTGCCTTCCAGCCATTCAACAGATAAATCAGCAATAACATCTGTTGAAAATCCTTTGTGAACATCCCATTCTTCTGGAGTTTTATAAAAATTTTCAGCAGTTCTTAAAATGGGATCCCAATACCTTCCTTGATCATGCAATACATTGTAATAATCAAAGCCTGTTGGTTCTTTTTTTAAATGCCATTTACCAATAATAGCCGTTTCATATCCGTTTTTTTGAAGAACCTTGGCTATATTTAGGGTGTCAGGTTCTAAGGCGTCATTTAGGGTATAAACCCCATTTTTATTGCTGTATGTGCCTGTTAAAATGGATGCTCTACTGGGTACGCATATAGAATTGGTGCAAAAAGCATTGTTTAGAACCATTCCTTCATCGGCCAATCGAGAGATATTTGGGGCTTGTACATAATCTTTTAAAACGCCTCCATAAATACCCCAAGCTTGTGA
>JADWMI010000003.1:21092-27294 GCA_015767395.1 Bacteroidota bacterium
ATCTGTAAAACTTTCTTTTTCAGAAATTCTGTAAAAATCACTGGATTGTTTTGAAGCATAAAAAGAGTTTCCATCATTAGAAAAACTGACTTCAATTAATTTTGGACTATGAATCCAGTTTGAAGGTGAATGGAGATAGCCAAGACCGATTGTTGAGATAGATTGGATTGTTTCTAAATCGATTATGAATTCTAAATCTTTACCGTTCTGTCCTATCCATTGTCCTGTGCTATAATCAGTATAGCCTCTTTTTCCGTCAAGCAGAGTTGTTATATTCTCGTATTTAGGGTGTAATTTTTTTGTAGCAATGATCTTTCCTTTTCGGCCTAAATGAGCAATCTCTTTTTGTTTCTTAGGAACATCTTTTTCAGAACCGTGCTCCCAAGCAATAAAATCAGCAATCAACTCTTCTACAATTTCAGGATATTTATTTGCTAGGTTATTCATTTCAGATACATCTGTACTTAAATCGGAAAGGAACAATGCATCATTTTCTAAATCTAATTTACCTTTATGTGAGGTGTCTTTTGGATATCCTATTAATTTCCATTTTCCTTTTCTTACAGCCCATTGGTTGCCATATTTCCAGAACGCACTTGTTCTTGGCGATTTAGTCTCTGGATTTTGAATCATATTGGAAAGATCCATTCCATCAAGATTATCTGGAATATTTTTTAAATTGCAAAATTGTGCCAAAGTAGGCATCCAATCCATATTTACAATAAATTGATCACTCACAATATTACTTGGTAGGTGATTTTTCCAACTAATCATAGTTGGTAATCGCAAACCACCTTCAAAAAGACTGCTTTTCGCTCCTCTATACGGTCCGGAATTTCCACCACCACCAAAAGCACGAACTTCAGTTGAATAGCCATTGTCTGATTGATACACAATAATAGTGTTTTCACGTATTCCTAAAGTATCGAGTTGATTCATTAGAAACCCAATTCTTTCATCAATGGTTGAAATAAATGCCCCATAATCGCCTCTTGGTTTTGGAACGTCTTTGTAATAATCTCTCCATTTTTGAGTGGGTTGATATGGATAGTGAGGCATGTTAATAGCGTAGTACATAAAAAATGGTTGGTCTTTTTGTTCTTCAACAAATTTCAATGCCTTGTTTGAAGCTAAATCAGGAAAATACTGTCCATCATAAAACACTTCTTTCCCATTTTCGTATAAATCATGAATGTTTGGCCCTTCCCAATAAAAATAATGTGAATAATTATCAATACAACCACGTAAATGTCCAAAAGAATAATCGAACCCTTGTGCATTAGGACTGCTATCTTCGCTCATACCTAAATGCCATTTTCCAATATGACCTGTGTTATAACCATTTTCTTTAAAAAGTTTGGCCATTGTGGTTTGTCCTTTAGGTAGTCCATGTGAGCCTGGAGAAGCAGAAGTGTTTCCTGAAACACCTGCATTTTGTGGATACTTTCCTGTGAGCAATGCAGCTCTTGATGGTGCACATACTGGTGCCGCTACATAAGCCTGTGTAAATCGAGTTCCACTTTTTGCAAGTTGATCTAAATTTGGTGAGTAAATATCTTTTGCACCATAACAACCTAAATCAATTGCACCCTGATCATCGGTGTAAATAACAATTACATTTGGATTTGTATTGGATTGAGCATTAAATTGAAAGGAGGTAAATAGAATACTTATTATAAAAACTCCTTTAGGAGTTAAAAAACTAATTTTAGACTTCATTTTTAAAATACTTTAATTTATACACAGCAATAGACCGTACTTATTGTCCAAAACTAATGTAAATATAGAAAAAGGTGTAGTGCTATTCGGTCAATACATGGGTTGAAACAAGCAATCTTGCATTCCTGAAATTTGCGTTTTAATATTTTGAAAGATTAATTTTCCTTTAAAATTAGGTGCTTGAAATGTTTTTTTAAAAAACACAGATTATTTTATGAATCTCTTTTAAGGTGATTGATAAAATCGCCATTATAAACCATAAAAGATATTCTTACTTTTACATTTATTCTTGTTTTTAAATGTTACTAATTTATTTCAATATTAAGCTACATTTTTATGTGTCAAATTACAGCTACCCAAAACCAATATAAGAGATGAAACATATAATTATTGTTACATTATGTTTAACCTGTAGTCTCGTTTTTTCACAGAAAAAAAAGAAGCATATGCCAAAGTTGTTGCTGATTTTCAGAAGAAATTAAAAAAGAAACTAACCGAAGTTAGAACAAATGATTTGGGCAAAACATATACCGTTAATAATAAACCAAAAACATCAATAGATTAAAATTTAATTAATGAGAAAACTTGTATTATTTCTTAGTATTGTAACGTTTTGCCTTAATGCTCATTCACAAAAAAGTGGTGAAAGACCAAATATCATTTACATTTTAGCAGATGATTTGGGCTATGGCGAATTGGGTGTTTACGGTCAAAAATTAATTGAAACGCCTAATATTGATGCTTTGGCTAAAAAAGGGATGCTTTTCACCCAACATTATACTGGGGCGCCAGTATGTGCACCAGCGCGTTCGGTGTTATTAACAGGACAGCATTCAGGACATACGCATATTAGAGGGAATGATGAATGGGCTGAGAGAGGTGATATAAAGAATATGAAAGCAGTGCTTGAAGACCCAGGCTTAGAAGGTCAGCGACCTTTATTAGATAGTGTCGTTACTGTTGCCGAAATACTAAAAACAAAAGGATACAGAACAGGTGTTTTTGGGAAATGGGGTTTAGGAGCACCAAATACTGAAGGGGTTGCAAACAATCAAGGTTTCGATTATTTTTATGGTTATAATTGTCAGCGGCAAGCGCATTCTTATTATCCATTATTTCTCTGGAAAAATGAGGAAAGAGTTATGTTGAATAACAAATATGTTCCTTTTCATGGTAATTTAAAAAAAGGAGCAGATATAAATGATCCTGATAGTTACAGCGATTTTACGCTGAATGATTATTCAGCTAAATTAATTCATGATGAAGTGCTCCAATTTATTGGTCGCAATAAAAAGAAACCGTTCTTTTTGTATTACGCTTCACCAATTCCTCATGTGCCATTGCAGGCTCCAGAAAAATGGGTGAAATATTATCAAAACAAATTTGGAAAAGAAAAACCTTATACGGGACATAGTTATTTTCCACATAGAACGCCTTTGGCAGCGTATGCTGCAATGATTTCCTATTTAGATGAGCAGGTAGGTGAGGTGGTTACTAAATTAAAGGAAGAAGGGATTTATAAAAACACATTGATAATTTTCACGAGTGATAACGGCCCTACTTTTAATGGAGGAACCAATACACCGCATTTTGAAAGTGCGAAGCCTTTTAAATCTGAGCGGGGATGGGGTAAAGGGTATTTACATGAAGGAGGCATACGCGTTCCTATGATTGCAAGCTGGGAAGGGAAAATTCAACCAGGGTCAAAATCAGATCACATTTCTTCATTTTATGATGTGATGGCAACATTAGGAGATGTTTCTGGCGCTAAAACTCCAGATAATGATGGGATAAGTTTTTTACCTACTTTACTTAATAAAAAGCAAAAAACACATGAGTTTTTATATTGGGAATTTCCTCAATCAGGGTATGGTGGTCAGCAAGCGGTTAGAATGGGTGATTGGAAAGGAATTCGTAAAAATATTTTTAAAGGAAACATGAAGCTCGAATTGTATAATTTAAAAAAGGATATTCAAGAGCAAAATGATGTTGCAGATCAGCATCCGGAAATTATTGAGAAAATTGAAAAAATTATGAAAGATGAACATACCCCAGCAACTTTAGATAAATTTAAAATAAAGGAATTAGGAGATGAATAATATAAAAATGAATAAAGCTTACGTATTAATTTTTAGTTTTTTACTTACAGTGAAAATAGGGAGTGCTCAACAAAAAGAGCATGTTATTTCACATAATGGTGAAACCATTGTAACAAATCCAAAAAAAGGAAGAAATAGTTATAAGCGGTGGACAGTTTTTCCTGAAAAATCAAAGAAAATTAGAAGTATTATGTTAAATCTAACTTTTGAATGTCCTGATAATATGCGCTGTGCAGATTGGGATTATGTGGATCATATAAAAGCGCGTTCTAAAAAAGATTCAACAGTTTACGAAATAGCAAGAATGTTGACGCCTTACGGAGGTAGACTTCAAAGTGATTGGCGTTTTAACTGGCGTGTTGATGTGACGGATTTTAGTCAGGTTTTAAGAGATAGCGTAGAAATAGATTATATACATACAGGCTATGAAGATAATAAAAAAAGAGGCTGGAAGGTAACAGTAGATTTTGAAATTACCTATGGTAACCCTGTCGCAAATCCCGTTGCAATTCACAAGCTATATGATGGGAACTTTAAATATGGGAATGAAAAAGATCCAATAGAAAACCATTTAGTTCCAAAAATGATAAAAGCCAATTCAAATACTGAATTTTCTATAATGAAGGTTCATCAAACCGGACATGGTATGGATGCCAATGGATGTGGTGAATTTTGTAGTAAATACAGAGATATTTTGTTTAATAATAAAATTGTAGATCACAAGGATCTTTGGAAAGAGTGTGGAGATAATCCGTTATTCCCTCAGGCAGGAACCTGGATTTTTGATAGAGCCAATTGGTGTCCAGGTTATCTAGTGCAGCCAGACGAAGTGATGTTGAATACTACAGCAGGTGAAGATTTTTCGGTAGATATCAACATGGAACCTTACCAAACAGAAAAACCTACAGCAAGAGAACTATTAACTGCATATTTAATAGAATATGGAAAGATTAATGCCGCAAACGATGTTACGTTGATTGATATTATCAATCCGTCAACGAGTTTAGAGCATAGCAGAAAAAATCCCACTGGAGGCTTGCCAGTTATTAAAGTGAAAAACAATGGGGAAAAACCATTGAAAAAGATGAATATTAAGTATTTTATTGAAGGAGAAGCGGTTCAGAATTTCAAATGGATGGGTAGTATTCTTTTTGGTGAAACAGCATTAATAGTGCTTCCTAATGAAGTGTTTTCAAAGAAAGAATCAGCTAAATTTCATGTTGTATTATCGAAACCTAACGGTGGGAAAGATGGTTTTATATCAGATAATACACTGGAATCAATATATAAAAGACCAGCGATTTTACCTGAAACGGTCATCGTTTATTATAAAACCAATAATAAGCCGACGGACAATAGGTATGTTATTCAGGATAGTTTTGGAAAAGTAATTTTTGAAAAGGATAGTTTAAAAACCAAGCCGAATACTATTTATTTAGATACGATAAAATTAAAAAAAGGAAATTACAATTTTTCGTTTGAAGATAGAACAGGTAATGGCTTAGAGTTTTGGTATAGTGCTGAAGATGGAAGAGGCGAAATTAAATTATTAGACTCATTGGGAAAAGCAATAAAACAATTTGATTCTGATTTTGGGAGTGGTGTCAATTTTAATTTTTCAGTTCAACCTGATATGGATTATGAGCTAGACGATACCCCATCAATTGCTATTTTTCCATCCAGAACCAAAGGACCTATTAGTTTAGATTATTTTTCAAACAATTCAAGTAAAGTAAAGGTGCTAATTGTTGAGCAGGAAAATGAAGAAAATGTTTTAGAAGAACATACCTATCTTAATTTTAGTAAAGGAACACACACCTATGATTTATCTTATTTACCTAAAATGAGATGCTATATAAAGGTTTTTATAAATGATAAAGAGGTGTTTAAAAATAGAGTTCGATTAAAGGAATAGTGAATATATGTTTGAAAAAATAATCTTATTAATTAGAGTAAAGGTTTTCTTGTTTTTACTACATTTTCATGTGTTACGAACAATAAAGAAAAACAACCAAAAATTATTCTTGGGATTAATTAAAATAAATGGTGCGTTTCCAGCTCCTTTATCTGACTTAGCTAATGATATCTCATAAACAAATAATCACGCTAAAAAAACACTCAGAAATTGTATTAAAACTTCCGAATCAAATAAAATAATTTGGAGATAACTTTTAGAAATTTGAAATTATTATTCAGGTTGATTCAAGGAATTGGCGTAATTGAACGATATCCCCAATATCATGAATGATACCACCCTGTTACTTATTATTAAAATGATAAAATTTGTTTTTTAATAAATGAGAGTTGAAAAAGTGTAACTAGTTCAATATAAAATATAACACAAATTTTACAATCTAACTTGACAAAAGACTTATGTAATTTAA
>JADWMI010000193.1:0-3366 GCA_015767395.1 Bacteroidota bacterium
TATTTTACACCTACTGGCTTACCCCTCTGCTTTCCCGGTATCATTTTTGGCGATTCTTCAACAACTCTGATGGCTTCTTTTTCTAATTTTTTGTGGGGAGCTCTA
The DNA here is from genome assembly GCA_015767395.1 of Bacteroidota bacterium. The sequence goes on from JADWMI010000193.1 coordinate 106, forward strand.
GCTCTTATATCAACAATATTACCAGATTTATCTATTTTAAAAACTACAAAAATTCTTTGAACGCTACCAGACAATAGCCCAATGTCTTGTGCCATCTCACTACTAAAATTTCTCGTTACAAACGCCGCTATTTTAGCTAAAAAACAATTTCGACGTTCCAGGTTACTCCCTTTACAACTGGGATATATAGGGACTTCTTCAATAACCATAAAAGGAACATCTTCAACAACTTCTTCCTCTTCTTCAGCAGCTTTAAAATCTTTATCCGGATTGACATATACGGCTTCATTTTCATCAGTTTCAGTAGATTCTATAATTGTTTCTTCAATCTCAACCTCATCATCTACCTTTAAAATTTTATCAGGAAGTACCTTAGGTAATATTTTTTTTTCAATTTCAAGTGGCTTAAACTCTATAATTTGTTCATTGTCATCAAGCTTAATTAAAACGCCTGTTAATTCCTTAACTTGCCTAGAATATGATTTTAATTGAATAAATTCATAAACAATAAAAAGTGATAAAACCAAACCTAATTGCAATAAAATAGTGCTATAATTTTCTAAAGTAGCATGTGGATATTTTTTGACTTGCATGGCTTCTAAGTAAAGTGAAACAAAACCAACTATAAAACTGATTTATACAGTTAAAATATTGCAAAGTATTCTGAGGAACAAGATGTGTAATAGTCTCACCTTGCATAATTTATCATACTAAAGGCACCACTTTTATTTTAAAACACAATTTATGAAACCCTTAATTATTGAGCACAAAAAAAGCTCAACTTAATAATAGTTGAGCTTTTCTATATATATTTATATAAGATTATTCTACTCTAAATGCAATTGGCAAGCTATATTTTACTCCTACTGGTCGTCCACGTTGCTTACCTGGAGTCATTTTTGGAATTAATTTTACAACTCTAATTGCTTCTTGCTGTAATTTTACGTGAGGTGCACGTGCTTGTACATCTGTAATATTACCGTTTTTATCAATTTTGAACATTACAAAAATTCTTTTTACACCTGGAGACAAACCTAAATCTGAAGCCAATTCTGAATTAAATTTTTTCATAACAAGCTTTTGAATTTTTTCTTGCAAACAGGCTCTTAATTTAGCCTTATTTCCCTTACAACCAGGATAAACAGGAACATCTTCAATAATTGCAAAAGGCACATCTTCCATTACCTCTTCTTCTTCTTCAACTTCAATTATTTCAACTTCAACAGCTTCGGTTTCATCAGTCTCAGTAGACTCAATCACAGTTTCTTCAATTTCTTCTTCATCTTCTACAACTTCAATTTTATCTGGAGCTGGTGGTGGTGGAGCTTTTTGTTCTGGTGGTTTTACTTGTTCAATTTCAATTTGTTCTTCATCATCTTCCATGTTTAATACAACCGGTCCAAGATCCCCAATTACTCTGTCATACGTCTTTTTTTCAATGGCTAAATAAACCACTAAAAGTGCCAATACCAGACCTAACTGCATAAATATCCTAGTGTAGTTTTCTAGATTGGCTTTTGGATTTTTTTTGATTTGCATTTGCGAAAATTTTTATTGTGTGCTAATTTAATAATTTTAATATAACTTTTGCAACTATATTATTCAATTCATTTATTTTTTTTCAAAAACAGGATAAATATCAGTAAAGCTATTGAAATCCCTCCCAAATTGGCTAACATATCAAGTATATCACCTTGTCTTTCATTGGTAAATAACCATTGGCAAACCTCAATAATTATGCCATAAAGAAATACGAGCATTGCTATTGCAACAAATTGTTTCAACAGCCTTCGTTTACCATTGAATGTTAAAAACCAACTTAAGGCTAACACAAAGTACCCGCCAAAATGTACAATTTTGTCAAAAAAATGCACTTGAGGTGGACCAATATTTTTTACCGAAATTAAGCTCCCGACGGCAATAGCAACTGTAAAAGTTACTGCTAATAATAAATAATAATTACGCGCCAATTAAATTCTTATAATCGTCTGCAGATAATAATTCATCGAGTTGTGATGCATCTGAAAATTTAATTTTAATCATCCATCCAGCTCCATAAGGGTCTTTATTTACAGTTTCAGGCTCATCTTCTAATCCTTCATTAAACTCCGCTATTTCTCCTGATACGGGCATAAATAAATCTGAGACAGTTTTTACGGCTTCAACCGATCCAAACACCTCATCTTTTTCAATGGTTTCATCAACGGTATCAACATCTACATAAACTATGTCTCCTAATTCGCTTTGTGCGAATTCTGTTACGCCAACTGTAACAGTGTCTCCTTCAACACGAATCCACTCATGATCTTTAGTGTATTTTAATTCTGCTGGAATATTCATTTTAATTATTTATTAATTGATTTGTTATTTTATTTAATTTCCTAATATATATCTTATACTTATTCCTGAACTAAAAGACTTTCTAGGGAAAGTAGTTGAAATCGCATACCTTGAAGAACTTTGATCGAAATAAAATGATGCTGTTAAATTTTTACTTAACGCATAATCTGCAAAAATTTTAAAGGAGAGTAAACGCTGACCTCCTGTAACCTGGCTATTGTCATTGTCTATCGCTCTAATAATAGTTTCATTATCTCTAAGAGCCAAATCAGCTCTAATATTTACATCTCCTTTAATCTTAGTTGAATTACCCCCAAAATTAAATTTCATTGCCACATCTCTTATTCTATAACCAACACCTACAATATACTCTACCCCTTTTATCTCAGTAATACTATTGTTATTAAAGTTTAGGGTAAGTCCCCTATCTTTATTTATAGCACCGACCAAAGATACAGAATTTTTCATTTTCATATCCACTTTTATCAGTGGAGAAAATGATTCTAATAAATTTACATTGGTAAATAGTGTTTCGTTAAAGTAATTCCCTGCAATATCTGTTTCACCGTATGGGTTGCCAGCATCATATTCTAAATTACTTCGATAATTTGTAATAGAGTATAAGGAATTATAGGAATTTGACAATGAAAAACTCCTGAAATGCTCTTTAAAAAATGGAATCTTCATCAACCCTTTATAAGTAATATTCCAACTAGGAATTGGCACATTTCTATATGCTGACAATGTGATTTTTGAAACATGTTTCCCTGAATAGGCCGCTAAAAATGCAGGCAACATTACTTGTTGACTTGTTCCTCCAAAACCATCAATGGTCTGACCAGCATCATTGGCCAAACGCTCTGAAATTGCAGCTCTATTGGCTTTAAAAATCTCAAAATTATCATCATTATCTTTAAAAAT
>JADWMI010000193.1:3466-5098 GCA_015767395.1 Bacteroidota bacterium
GACATCTCTTGAAATTAACCAGCCGTTTTCAACGGCTCGTTGCTTAATATCAACCTGACTTCCAAAAACAAATCCAAACGTTGGTGCTAAGCCTCCATTATAACTATCACGACCTAAAAAGCCAACTGTTGGTATATATCCAGGTAAAAATGTACCATTGTTTTCGGTATAATTTATGCGCGCATTTTTTACAGAAGTCAATAAATTATAAACACCTTGCCCTATTTTTGAACCGCCACTTTTTCTTTTTGTTTTTTTCTTTTCATCGGCAACGTTCTGCATTGGGGGAGCCTTGCTATTCAATAAGTTTTCTAAACCAACTGTTCTATACAACTTTTCAAAATTTATGTCTACTCCTAAGGCTTGTGTATTTGCATTCTGAATTACATTTCCAACCTTATCAAGATATGATTGAGAAGCTGCTTGCCAATCAAAATTTGCGGTGTAAGCATAATTTGCGCTTATAAAGTCTAAATATGGTATTTTATCTATTGGTATTTGATACGTTCCGCTTAATGACTGACGGTAATGATCTGGACGCCCAATATCGAAAAAACTATCGAATAATTGAATATCATCTTCAGGACTGAACTCATCATAAATATGATTATTAGCAGCGTTAAAATCAAGTTTAATAGATTTTGTTAAATTGAAGCTAGCACCATAATTCCAGTCAAACATATACCTGCGTTGTGTTAATGTAGGTAATTCTGGCAGTCCTTGAACCAGACTTCGAGATAACTGTTCATTGTAATTTCTAATAATATTTGAGTTTATTGAAATTGCAGTAGGAACAATATTTAAATTGATATCTTTAATTAATTTTAAATAATCACTACTTATACTATTTTGAAACGGTGCTAATTCCCAAGGTTTAAAGTTGAAATTATATCCCGCCGAAGCTCTTACATTTTGATCTACAAATTTTTGCACATTGTAATCTCTATGTAGCACTTCATTATAAGCATAAGAAACTGATAAATTTTCAACATTGTAAAAACGTCTTTCCTTTCCAGAACTTGGATTGAAATCTTTTCTCACATTAATTAAACTTATACTTTTCCGTTTTGTGTAATCCTGAGCATATTCACTGTTTTCGTCAATACCTTTAACATCTTCATACAGCACATCCTGGTATTTAGGATCGTATTTAGGCTCACTAACCTCTTCAGAAATACTATAGTTAAAAGGCAACTTTACACCCCAATCCTTAGGTAAAAGCTGTCCGACATTCACATTTGTTACTACATCATATAATTTTGTATCATCCTGAACACGTTCATTTAATCGCTGCTCAACACCTCCAAAACCAACAGTTTCCATTCTTCCTGTAATGGCTACATTTGCAAAATCAGCTAAATTTAAATCGGCACTCACAACAGTTGACCAACCACCATCATTATCAAATTCTGCAGCTCTTAGCTCATTAAACCAAACTTCAGTACTTTGACTACTTGAGGAAATATTTTGAACACCCAACATAATTGTTTTTATGTTTCCTAAGTTTGGATTTCCCTTTATGCGTATTTGGTAACCTTCCAATCCAGGAATAGGAGGAGCTCCTGGTGCTGGATATAAAATATTAGGAGGAACACCTTCATCAAATCTATGTACTTTTAATTGTGTTAAATA
>JADWMI010000004.1 GCA_015767395.1 Bacteroidota bacterium
TTGTTGTTTCTCCATCGTTCTTTTCTTCAACTGGAGCAGCTTCTACATGTGGAAGCGGTGCTTTTCTAATTAATAAAGCAAGCACGAACAACACGATGGCCATAATAATATAAGGTGTAAAAACACTGTCGGCCATGGTATCTAATAGCACTGCTTTCTCATCAAGAGAAACTGTCCCTAACTTTTCCTTGACCTCATCAATACCTGAAAGTAACAATGCTCCAAAAATCAACGATCCCAAAGCTCCAGCAACTTTATTTGCGATTCCCATAATGGCAATACGCTTTGCACCACTTTCTATTGGGCCTAAAATAGTAATATATGGATTGGCAGCTGTTTGTAGGATGGTCATTCCAACTCCTTGTATAAATATCCCAGTTAAAAATACCCAGTATGTTCTTGCTTCAGCAGCAGGTATAAAAACCAAAGCGCCAATAGCCATAATGAATAAACCTAAAGACATTCCTTTTCTGTAGCCTATTTTATTTAAAATATAGGATGCTGGCAATGCCATTACAACAAATGAAATATAGGATGCTGATGCTACTAAATAAGATTGTGCATCTGTTAATTCATTAATGGTTTTCATAAAAGGAATCAATGCGCCATTGATCCAGGTAACAAATCCGAATATAAAAAATAACCCTGCGATTATTATTATTGGGATTAAATTGCTTTTCTGATTGTTATTTGTCATAGTTCTCAGTTTAAATAGTTGGGTTGGTTTTTCTTAATGTTTTTTTAATTTATATTTTTTATTCAATAATCACATCTAATTTTTCAACTAAACTTTCAATGAGTTTAAATTGGTTTTTAGCTCTGTCAAGATTGTGATCAGGGTATTTGGTTTTGTAGTAAATATCGCCATTTAAAAAGTCGGTTAAAAAGCGCAATGCCATAATAAAGATCATTGTCTTTGCACCAAGAGGTAGATATTTTAACTCTATTGGTGAAAGTGATGCTTTCATTTCCTTTAAAAAACCTTTTACATATGCGTTATAATAATCTATATTAAAATCTACAAGGGCTAAATTCTTTTCATCTTCAGCAGCTGAATTGCAAATGGTCCTAATGGCATCTCCAAAATCATAGTGTACAATTCCAGGCATTACCGTATCGGTATCAATTACACAAAGCCCTTTTTTATTTGTATCAAATAAAACATTGGATATTTTAGTATCGTTGTGAGTTACTCTTAATTTTATGGCGCCTGATTCTTTTAAGTTTTGAAGAATATGCATTTCGTCTTTTAGGCGCCAAACTAAATTAATAGACTGATTGGATTGTATCAGTCTTTCTGTTGAAGCTACTTTTAAGGAATCTTCAAATTGGGAAAAACGTGATGACATATCATGAAATTTTGGAATTACTTCAATCAATTGACTTGCATCAAAATCATTGGTGCGATTTAAAAAATCACCAATTAATTTTCCGCCTTCATAGGCAATTTCTTCATTTTTAATAGTTTCATAGGTAATACTATCCGTTATATAAACCATCATATTCCAATAATCGCCGTTTTTGTCAAAATAAAATGGTGCTCCATCTTTTGTGCCAACAAATGTTAAAACTTTACGTTCGCGCTCGTTTTCTGGTAAATGAGAAAGTTTTTCTTGAATGTGTTTGCTAATAGCAACTTTATTATTGATTAACCCTGGGACATCTTTAAAAACACCCTGATTAATACGTTGTAATACAAAGTTTTTTTTATTTGAAGTTTCTATTAAATACGTGTCATTAATGTGACCGGAAGCTAGTTCTTTATAAGAAACAACCTCGGTTGAATCATCAAACTGACTGAATACTATTTTTAATTGATCAATTATCATTTTTAACAGACTTCAAATATAAGTTGCCTAAATTTAAATACCATATAAAATAAAAAAAATGATGAACTTGTAGGAAGCGCATCATTTTTAAAAAGTTTGGTTTCAATAAAATTAACTAATAACTTTTAGCTGTTTACCTGTTTTAATAAACGCTTTAATTGCGGTGTCAATATGTTCAATTTCATGACCTGCCGAAAGTTGAACTCTTATTCTGGCTTTTCCTTTGGGAACAACAGGGAAGAAAAATCCAACAACATAAATACCCTCATCGAGTAATTTTTTTGCAAATTCTTGTGCCAATTCGGCTTCATATAACATTATAGGAACAATAGGGTGGGTTCCTTCTGTAATGTCAAAACCGGCAGCGGTCATTTCTGATCGGAAATATTTTGTGTTCTTTTCCAATTTGTCTCTTAAATGAGTTGAGTCTGTAAGCATTTCCAATACTTTTATAGATGCGCCAACGATGGCCGGAGCTACAGTATTTGAAAATAAATATGGGCGAGAATGTTGTCTCAAAATATCAACTATTTCTTTTCGTGCAGCAGTAAAACCACCAGAAGCACCTCCTAAAGCTTTTCCATAAGTTCCTGTAATAATATCTACACGATCCATTACATTGTGATATTCGTGAACACCTCTACCAGTTTTACCAATAAAACCTGTTGAATGACACTCGTCAATCATAACCAATGCGTTGTATTTGTCAGCTAAGTCACAAATTTTATCCAATTGAGCAATGGTACCATCCATAGAAAATGAACCATCGGTAACAATTAATTTTCGCCTTGCATTGCCCGCAGCTTTTAATTGTGTTTCTAAATCGGCCATATTGTTATGCTCGTATCTAAATCGATTTGCTTTACAAAGACGAATGCCATCAATAATTGAAGCATGGTTCAATGCGTCAGAAATAATGGCGTCTTCAACTGAAAGTAATGGCTCAAATAAACCTCCATTGGCATCAAAGGCTGCTGCATATAGAATAGCATTTTCCATCCCCAAAAATTTTGCCGTTTTCAGTTCTAATTCTTTATGGATATCTTGAGTTCCACAAATAAAACGTACAGATGAAAGCCCAAATCCATGTGTTTTAATGGCGTTTATTCCAGCTTCTATTACATCTGGGTGAGATGCCAAACCTAAATAGTTGTTAGCACAAAAATTTAAAACATCTTTTTGAGTAGAGGTGCTTATTTTTGCACTTTGCTTTGATGTAATGACTCTTTCATTTTTATAAAGTCCACTAGATTTTATAGCGTCGAGTTCTTTCTGTAAATCGTTTTTTAAATTGCCGTACATGATATTAATAAATTAGCGTTTCCATTTTATTTTTTAATTTCAATTCTTCCATCATCGTATCTGTCATTGAATCAATATTGTATTGAGGTTCCCAGTTCCAATCTGATCTGGCTGAAGAATCATCAATGCTAGATGGCCAGCTTTCAGCAATCTCTTGTCTAAAATCTGGCTTATAATAAATTTTAAATTCGTGTTGTATTTTTCGAATCGATTTAGCCAGCATACGAGGAGAGAAACTCATTCCTGAAATATTATAAGAAGTTCTCACTGTAATATTTTCTTTAGGTGCTTCCATTAATTCTATGGTAGCTCTAATGGCATCATCCATATAAATCATAGGTAATGCAGTTGTTGATTTAAGATTGCATTCAAAGACCTCATTTTTAATTGCTTTATGAAATATATCCACGGCATAATCTGTTGTTCCTCCACCAGGTAATGATTGATGGCCGATAACGCCTGGATATCTAAGTGAACGAACATCAAGGTTGTATTTTTCGAAATAATATTTGGCCCAATTTTCACCTGCAACTTTGCTAATACCATATACGGTTGATGGTGCTAAAACGTAATTTTGAGGTGTTTTTATTTTAGGTGCGTCAGCTCCATATACAGCAATAGAACTTGGAAAAAACACTTTATCAACATTGTTTAATCTTGAAACTTCTAAAACATTGAAAAAAGTTTTCATATTGATGTCCCACGTATTTAATGGAAATTTTTCTCCATTTGCTGATAATATTGCTGCAAGATGATAAATTTGCGTAATATCATATTTCAATACCAACGCTTTTAATGCCTCAAAATCTGTAGCATCTAATTTTTCAAAATTTCCTGCAAAAGAATCGTTGTCTCTTAAATCAGAAGCGATCACATTGTGTAACCCCCATTTTAATTGTAATTGTTCCGTTAATACCGATCCCAATTGTCCGCTTGCTCCGGTTATTAAAATTTTTTCTGTCCTCATTTTTTGATTTGTTTTAGAAAGTATAAAATTAATAAAATCATCACTATTCAGAGTAAAACAACCTAATGTATTGATAAATTAAGTATTTTTATCTTTAATTAGTTTATAATACCCATTTAATTACTTTTGTGTGGTATAAAATATTAATAATCAAGTAATTTTATCTCCCATGGAAAAACTAGATGAAGTAGATTTAAAGATATTAAGAATATTGCAAAATGATTCTAAAAAAACAACTAAAGAAATAGCTGAAATACTGAATCTAACAGCCTCACCGGTTTACGAACGTACAAGAAGGCTAGAAAAAAAAGGTTATATAAAAGGGTATGTTGCGCTTTTAGATAAAAAATTAATTAATAGGCCGGTAATAGCAATTTGCATGGTGTCTCTTCGTTATCATGATGAAGGATTTATTGATAAATTTGATAGGCAAATTAGAGCTTTAAGTGAAGTGCAGGAATGTTATCACATGGCTGGAAAGGTAGATTTCTTTTTAAAAATAAATTTAGAAAGCTTAGAAAGTTACCACGAAATTGTTAGGCTAAAACTATCAAAAATAGAAAATATAGGTGTTTTAGAAACTTACTTTGTATTAAAAGAAATTTATCATTCAACTGAATATTTTATATAAGCCTCATTTAGTGCTTTAAAAGAGATATGAGACAAGAATTAATTAATAGTTTCTAGCTATTCTTTTCATTTAGGCTTTTATTTAAAAGTAATAAATACAAAGCTAATGGAGCAATCCAATTAGAACCTCTCTCAACAAATGCCAAAATTGATTCCCCTGAAATAGGTCTAATAAGCGCAGCTGAAAAGGCCCAAATTACGGCCCATAGAACCACGTATTTGACAGGTCGAATTAGAATTGTAAAAGCAACTAAAATATCAATCATCCCAATAAAGGGTATTAGCTGTTCTGCTTGCTCTAATGAAAACCCAACAGTTTCAAGGTATTTTAACCATTTAGCATTCCCATTTATAGCAACCAGACCATGACCTAGAAAGGTTAGAAATACGGCTAATCTTAATAAATATTGTATTGATATTTTTTTCATTATAGCTAATTTATTTTATTCAACCAATAAAGATTAGTTGTTAAAAAAGAATGATTATTTGTAGAGATTCAAGTGTTTTTAGAAAACTATTTAATCTTCAGCCATTTGGAAAATCAACCAATTATTAGGGTCTAATTTTAAGTCTGTTACCTCACCATTTTCTCCGCTTGTTGTTAGTACGAAAGGAGCTGACTTGCTATCAACCAAAACAGTTTGAATTTCAGAAGTTCCATTTTCGAAAAGAATCTCTATGTCTAGAGAGAATTCAAACAAGGTATTTTGTGTTTGATCTATCATTAACCGAACTTTATTACCAAAATAAATCCACTGTGTTTCTAGGATTGGATATTCTGCAGTAGTTAACCATTGCTTAAAAAAGGTATCTAAGTTTTTTTCAGCAACGTGGGCCATAATTTGTTGAAAGTCGCGTGAAGATGCATTACTAAATTTGAAGATTTGGTAATAGGCTCTAACACCTTTATAAAACACATCATCTCCCAATTTTTTTCTTAGCATATGCAACACCCAAGCACCTTTCTGATAAGAATTTGGATTTAGCAATTTTTTGTAATCAGTTGTTTTGGTATCTAATATTGGTGTTTTCTGTTTTTTGTAGAAATTAAAAACTTTCTCACGCTCGTTTACCATTCTTTTTTGAAAAATTGAATCTCCTTTGGATTTTTGAATGTATAAATCAGCAAAATAGGTTGCGAAACCCTCACTTAACCAAATATGAGGCCAATCAATTTCTGAAGCTGAATTTCCAAACCATTGATGTGCAATTTCATGTGCTATTAATGCGTCAGCTTTTCCTTCTCCTGTAATAGTGTTTTCATGATAAAAAATAGCGCCAGCATTTTCCATTCCTCCATACTCCGTAGTGGATTGTACATTCGCTAATTTTTTAAAAGGATATCTTCCTATCGTTTCAATAAAAAAATCAAGAATCTCCTTGGCTGTTGAAAAATCATGAAAACCGGCATCTTTGTCCTGTGGATATACCCAACTAGAGACAGGAACATTATGGGTTTCACCAATGTCTTGTATTTCAAAATTAGCCACTCCAATAACCATTACTTTTGTTGGTAAAGGAATATTGGTTTTATAGTGGGTTTGCTTTAAGTTGTTTTGTAAAAGAGTATCTCCAATTTTAAGTCCGTTTGCAATTACTTGATATTTGTTGGGAGCTGTTACTATATATTCAACAGTTGCTTTGTCAGAAGGATGATCTACACAAGGAAACCAGTTTTGAGCTCTATTTGGCCAGTTATCACCAAAAAATGTACGATCACCAAATTTGTTATTACTTATAATTAAACCAGTTTTTGGAATTCCACTATATTTAATAGTGAACGTATAAGTTAAATTTTGAAAAATATGTTTAGGGGTTATGGTTAGTATGTTGTTTTGTTGTGAAAAATCAACAACTATATCGTTTTGAAATACAGATTCAACCTTCATTCCTTTACCTGTTAAACTATCTTGTTCAACCAAATCAAGATCAAAAGTTGTAATTTTTTTCTTAAAACGCATGGAGACAGTCATCAATCCATTAATATTGTCGTTGTCATCATTTACTTCAAGAGCCAATTTATAATGCTCTACGTTAATAGCGCTGAGACGGCTTTTATAACTTTGAGAATAAAGCGATATTGAAATTAGAAAAAGTAGAAATGTAAGTTTATAGTGGGTTTTCATTTTATACAAATTATAGATTCCAAATATACCCAAAACTATGAAAAAGGCATAAAAAAAGTCCATTAAGTAAAACTCAACGGACTTTTAACCTAAAACCAAATTACTATCCTTTGTTATAAAGGCTAACAATTTCTTCTATATCTGATAATTTTTTATTTTTAATATCTTTTGAAAGCGAAGTGTTGTCGCTTAAAAAAGCACTTATTTGCTTAGAGAATTTCCCATTTGATGATGGAACTTTAATTAATTCATCGTACACTTTTTCAATATAATAAGTTTTACTACCGTTGAAATCTCTCTCATATAAATTAACCTTACTTCCATTAGTGATGGTTTTTACTAATATCATGTCACAATCGTAATAGATTCTAATAAATTTTTCATTACCTCTTGTATAGCATTTAATACTTTCAATATCTGGTTTTACTTCATTTCCTTCACTATTAATGTAGGCAATGTGTACCAAACTTTTGGCATCGCTAAATTTTTCAATTTTAACATCAGTTATGGTGTCATAACGTTTTGTTATAATGGTTCCGTTCACAAATTCTTGACCGTAAATACTTATTGTGAAAATAAATAATGCAAATACTACTAGTTTTGATCTCATTTTATGCTATTTTATTGGTGATTTCATTTCCATAAATTACTAATCAAATATAATTAATTATATTATGCATGCATAATAAATTTACAACAATTTTACCAAATAGTTGTTATATAAAATGAGTCTAAATACAGTTAAATTATAATAGCCTTCATAATTCATGAATACTTCTTATCTTTACAGCCTTAATTGAATAAAAACCTGAAAATGGATTACGGAAAAGAATTTAAAAAATTTGCTACAAAAGAGCAAGGGATTAACAGCATGTACTACGATAAATTAGTAAGCAGTGTTACACCATATATTATTGAAGAACGCCAATTAAACGTAGCACAAATGGATGTGTTTTCTCGTTTAATGATGGATAGAATTATATTTTTAGGAACAGCTATTGACGATTATGTTGCCAATATTATACAGGCACAATTGTTGTTTTTAGAAAGTGTAGACAGTTCTAAAGATATTTCAATTTACATCAATTCTCCTGGGGGAGGTGTTTATGCGGGTCTTGGAATATATGATACCATGCAATTTATTAAGCCTGAAGTAGCAACTATTTGTACAGGTATGGCAGCATCTATGGGTGCTGTTTTAATGTGTGCAGGTGAAAAAGGAAAACGTTCTGCTTTGCCTCATTCACGTGTCATGATTCATCAACCTTTAGGAGGTGCACAAGGACAAGCAAGTGATATTGAAATTACTGCTCGTGAAATTATGAAATTGAAGAACGAATTGTATGAAATAATTTCAAAACATTCAGGTCAAACAATGGAGAAAGTTCACGCTGATTCTGACCGTGATTATTGGATGAAAGCTGACGAAGCAAAAGCTTATGGTATGATTGATGAAGTATTAATTAGAAAATAAATTGGTTATTTTTTTAACTAAATAACAAACAACTAATAGTATTAGGATGGCGAAAGATGAAGTTTTAGAATGTTCGTTTTGTGGTAGAAAAAAACCAGAAACCGATTTGTTAATAGCTGGATTAGATGCACATATTTGTGATAAGTGTATTGAACAAGCGCATGGAATTGTTGTAGAAGAGCTTGCAGAAAGTGGTTCAACAACACTTTCTTCTGAGTTAATAGTAAAAAAACCAAAAGAAATAAAAGCTTTTATTGACCAATATATGATTGGCCAAGATCAAGCAAAAAGAGTAATGTCTGTTGCAGTTTATAACCATTATAAACGATTGTTACAGCCTGAAACGAAAGATAAAGAAGATGTTATTGAAATTGAAAAAAGTAACATTATTATTGTTGGTGAAACAGGTACAGGAAAAACATTAATAGCCCGTACAATTGCTAAAATGTTAAACGTTCCTTTTTGTATTGTTGATGCAACTGTTTTAACAGAGGCCGGTTATGTAGGTGAAGATGTTGAAACCATTTTAACGCGATTGCTGCAGGCGGCAGATTATGATGTAGCAAAAGCTGAACGTGGTATTGTTTTTATTGATGAAATTGATAAAATTGCTCGTAAAGGTGACAATCCGTCCATAACTAGAGATGTTTCTGGTGAAGGTGTTCAACAAGCCTTGCTAAAATTATTAGAAGGTTCAGTGGTAAATGTTCCACCAAAAGGAGGAAGAAAACACCCTGATCAAAAATTTATTGAAGTAAATACGAAAGACGTATTGTTTATTGCTGGAGGTGCATTTTCAGGAATAGATAAGTTAATTGGAAAAAGATTAAATCGTCAGGCCGTAGGCTATAGCGCATCAATAAAAGAAGATAAAATTGATGAAGAGAACTTGTTGCAATACATTATTCCTAGTGATTTAAAATCATTTGGATTAATTCCTGAGATTATTGGGCGTTTACCCGTATTAACTCATATGGATCCGTTAGATGCAACTACTTTAAGAGCTATTTTAACAGAGCCTAAGAATTCTATTATTAAACAATATAAAAAATTGTTTGATATGGATGGCATCGAATTTTCTATCAATGAAAAAGCGTTGAATTATATTGTTGGTAAAGCGGTTGAATATAAGTTAGGGGCTCGTGGATTGCGTTCATTATGTGAAGCCATCTTAACCGATGCCATGTTTGAAATGCCGGGATCTGATGAAAGTGAATTAAAAATTGACAAGAAATACGCTGAAGATAAAATCAACAGATCAACGTTGAAAAGATTAAAAGCAGTATCATAATATCTAAAAATTTACAAAGAAAATTAAATCACCCTTTATCAATTAAAGGGTGATTTTTTTATCTAAAATTTGTAATTTAGAAAACTTAAACTAAGACCATTAAATAAAATTGATTTCAAGAAGTACCATAGATACCGTTTTTGAAACTGCTCGAGTAGAGGAGGTTATTGGAGAATTTGTTCAATTGAAGAAGGCAGGAAGTAATTTTAAAGGCTTAAGTCCGTTTTCTGACGAACGTTCACCTTCTTTTATGGTTTCGCCTGTAAAAGGGATTTGGAAAGATTTTAGTACAGGAAAAGGAGGGAATGCAGTTTCATTTTTAATGGAACATGAGCATTATTCATATCCTGAAGCTATTCGGTACTTGGCGAAAAAGTACAATATTGAAATTGATGAAATTGAACAAACGGATGAACAAAAGCAACATGCCGATGAGCGTGAAAGTATGTTTTTGGTTTCAGAATATGCACGAGATTATTTTCATAAAATTTTATTAGAAGATGGACAAGGGAAAGCCATTGGCTTAAGTTATTTTAAAGAACGTGGCTTTACCGATGAAACAATTAAAAAGTTTCAATTGGGTTATGCTTTAAATGAATGGAGTGCTTTTACCTCTGAAGCATTAAACAAAGGTTACAATTTAAAATATTTAGAAGCTACAGGACTTACCATTGTAAAGCAAGATCTTCTTGCTGCATCAGGCACCAAGCAATTCGATCGTTTTAAAGGCCGTGTTTTGTTTCCAATTCATAGTATGAGTGGTCGTGTACTTGGTTTTGGTGGAAGAATATTGGTCAACGATAAAAAAGCAGCCAAATATTTAAATTCACCTGAAAGTGATATTTACCATAAAAGCAATGTTTTATATGGTATTCATTATGCCAAACAAAGTATTGCCAAAGAAGATAACTGTTATTTGGTTGAAGGATATACCGATGTTATTTCAATGTATCAATCGGGTGTTGAAAATGTAGTGTCATCTTCTGGAACGGCACTAACTGAGAATCAAATTCGTTTGGTGAATAGGCTTACTAAAAATATTACCATTCTTTTTGATGGAGATGCTGCTGGTATTAGAGCATCTATTAGAGGTATTGACTTGATTTTAGAACAGGGAATGAATGTGAAAGTTCTCATGTTTCCTGATGGCGATGATCCAGATAGTTTTGCCAAAAAAGTATCAAAAGAAGAATTAAAGGAATATTTAAAAAACAATTCCAAAGATTTTATCAATTTTAAAGTTTCCTTATTAATGGAGGAAGCGAAATCTGATCCGGTTAAAAAGGCTGGACTGATTAGAGATATTGTGATTAGTATTTCTAAAATTCCGGATAGAATTCAACAAGAAGTATATATTCAGGAGTGTTCCAGAATTATGGACATTTCTGAAAGTGTTTTGTTTAATGAACTGGCGCAACTTAATAGTAAAGCAAGTAGAGAAGTTTCAAAGAAAAAAACTTCAAGTAGTAAAAACTATAATAAACAAGCTCAAAATAGACCTGATCCAAATGAGCCACCTTTAGATGTTTTATACCCTGAAGCTGCTCAGTTTCAAAAAACACCACAAGTTGAAAAAGTTGATGAATTAGAAAAATACGAAAGAGAAATTGTTAGAATATTATTATTGTACGGAAATAATTCCGATGAATTTGAAGATTATGTAGAGGGTGAAATGGTTGATGGAAACAATGGTGAAAAAATAAAAAAAGAAAAATTCATCAATGTGATTTCAAAGGAAATATATTTAAGTTTACAAGAAGATGAAATTGAATTTGCTACAAAACTTTTTCGAGAAGTATATTTTGAAGTAATAAATCATCTTAATCAGGATGAAATTATTTCAATAGATGCCTTAGTAAATCATACGAATTCAGAAATATCAACTTTGGTTACTAGTATTTTAATGGATGATGAAAAATATCTATTAAGTGATTGGGATAAAAAAGGTATTCCAGTTAAAAAAGGGAAAGATGTTCAAACCAAAGCAGTATTAGATGCTATTTATAATTTACGACGTATATTAATTGAACAAAAAATCAAATCCCTTATCGTTGAGATGAGTGAAAGCGAACGTCATCTTACTTTGGAAAGCATAACCAATTACACCCAACTAAAAAATCGATTAGCAGACCGTTTGAATAGAGTCGTGTAATTTACTTTTTTAGTCTATTTTTTAATGGAGCATCCTATTGCTTTGGTATTTGTTAAAGCTGGTTTTTTACCTTCCAATAAAGCATCAACAGCATTTTCTACATATTTTTCAGTAACAGCATTAGCATCTTGCGAATTGTTATCAATGGCACCAATATATTCAACTATTAAATTTTCATTTTCTTTGTTTAATAAAAATACATGAGGTGTTCTAGTAGCACCGTATTGAGGATAAATATTTTGTCCGTCATCAAATAAATAAGGGAACGTAAAACCTTTTTCTTTTGCTCTTACCTGCATATCACTAAAGTCATCTCCTTTTTTAACGGCTGGATTGTTTGGGTTGATAGCGATTACAGGATATCCTTTTTCTTTGTATTTTTTATCTAATTCATTAATTCGATCCTCATAGGCAACTGAGTAAGGACAAGTATTACAAGTGAAAATTATAATGAATCCTTTTGCGTCATGATAATTGGCCATAGAGACCATTTTATTGTCTATGTTTTTTAGGCTAAAATCAGTCGCTTTATCTCCAATTTTATAACCTTCTGAAGTACTTTTTAAACCAAATGCAGTGATTAGAGTAAACACTATTAAAACCAAACTTATTTTTAATTTTTGCATAATTAATTTGTTTTTGAAATTTTCATTAATTCGTTTTCTAGTTCTTTATATGTAAAAGATTGTTCAAAAAATGCACGCGTATTTTTGTTGTAAATAAAAGTTGCAGGAATGGCTCCAGACCATTCTGGACTTACTTTAGGAATCCATTTATTTTGATCAGAATCAGTCATTAGGACTACTTTTGGCTGAATATCATGTTCTTTTATAAACGGAATCAATCGAGTCTCAACCTGTTTTTTAAAATCCAAACTCACTAAAATTACTTCGACATTTTTGTTTTTATAGTTTTTATATAATTTTTGAAATGCAGGTAATTCTTCTACACAAGGTTTGCACCAGGTTGCCCAAAAGTTGATCACATAGGTTTTGTCGTCATTTTTATTCAACAGCAATTCCAAGCCATCGTAATCAATAAAATCAATTTTAACATCAATTGATTTTTCAGCAGTTGCATTTTCTTCAGGTTTCACCTTTAAATTACACGAAGTAAAAGTGATTAAGAGAGTTAGTATAACGAAGGTTGTTCTCATAATTAAATTTAAATATATCAAATATATATTTTGATTTAAAATAATTAACAATCGTTAACATTTATAGAGGGGATATTAAATTAATTTTCAGCCTTTCTGAAGCACGAATTATTAATTAAAACCATCGCTTTCAGTTTGTCTAGCATCGGTAATTATTTCATCGGGATAATTAAATAATTCTAAAATTTTTATGGCATTTCGGGTTTTTAATTTTCCGTTTTTTAATTTATGATCAAATATTAAAGCGTCACCTTCAATTTGTTCACTAAAGTGATATAATTCATAGTTTTCCACTTCTAATAAACTAGTTAATTCTATGTCATGTGTTGAAACTAATACTGTATGGTTTTTTTTATTCAGAAAAGATAAAATTGCCTTGCCTCCCGAAATTCGTTCAATTGTATTGGTTCCTTTAAAAATTTCATCTAAAACAAATAGACAAGGATCATTGCTTTTTGAAGCTTCCAGTAATTTTTTAATACTTAAAACTTCTTCTAAATAATAACTTGTATCTTCCAGTAAATCATCTGTGATTCTTATAGAAGAATAAATCTTTAAATAAGGTGCCGTATATGTTTCGGCAAAACATATATTTAGAGATTGTGCTAATATGCTATTAATAGCCATCGTCCGAATAAATGTAGTTTTTCCAGACATATTTGAGCCGGTTAGTAGCATACTATTGTTAATTAAATTTACATTATTTGCAATGCAATTTTTAATTAGTGGGTGGTATATTTCTTTTGATATTAATTGTTTTTCTTTTGTAAAAGTCGGGGTGCATAATTTTTTATTACCCGCTTTTAACGATGCTGTTGATATGGCTGCATCAATTTCACCAATAAATAAAAATAACTTTTCTATACTTTCTTTTTCTTTGGAAATAGCATCTATAAAGCTGAAAAACACAATGTATTCAATATTGAAAAGGATTTTAAAAAATTCAACAACAAACCAAATAAGAAATACAAATTCATTGTCTATATTCTTTTCAAATGCAATAAATTCTGTTTTTAATTGAATTTTTTCAACCTTTTTAATGAAAGAGAAGTTTTTGTAAAGTAATTTTATTTCAGAACTTTCAGAAAGTTTTTTACCAACGCGAAGGCTTTTGGATAATTGCCGTACCCCATTTAAATAATAATTGATATTAGATTTGTTTCTATAATGAAAAAACAGGTTGACTATCAGAATTGCAACAATTAGTAATGCGAAAATTGGGTAAAAGAAGACTAAAAAAACAGATACCAAAGCTGTTATAGACAGTAATTTAACCAGCCATAATATTTTTGGTTTTTCAATTTGTTTGCCATTAATTAATTCTTCTAAATAGTAAGAATCGTTTGAACTTAATTTTGAAAGCAATAATTGGCAATGAATACTTAACGTTTTGTTGTGTTCAAAAAGAGAAGTTAAGGTGTTGAACTTTAGTAAGTGTTCAATATTTCCAATTGTTCTTAGTTTAAAATATAAATATTGCTGACCAATTTTTGAAGTAGTTCTGTCTATAAACTTAAAAATTTCATCAAGGTCTAGGTCGCTTTTACATTTCTCTGAAATGATGTGAAAAGCACTATTTTTATGTTCATTGTTTTCAAAATATTTTCCAATTACATAAAAGTTAAAGTAATCTTCTTTTTTAGATTTCCCCCAATGTTCAAATAACCATTTTTTAAGACTGGCTGTTTTCTTTTTCCTAGAATAGTTGGTGGCTAAGAAAGCAATAATTATAATAAAAAACAGTCCTAAAATCCAATTCATAGCTTTTGTATTTAGTCAAAATTTTATAGGATGTTGGCAACAACCTATTTCAAATGTTCGGGAATCATACAAACTGGAATTGGATCCATTTTATGTTTATTTGCACTATTTCTTTGTATATAAATTGCAAATACTTCTTTTTCTCTACCTTCAAAGTCCTCAATATTTTTTCCTGACTCAGCTTTTTTCATTGCCCATTCTAATTCATCATAGCTGGCACCAATTTGATCTTCATCGGTTTTTTCATCTCCCCATAATCCATCGGTTGGAGGTGCAATTACAATATCTGTATTTATACCTAAATATTTGGCAATCTCATAAACTTCAGATTTCATTAAATCTGCTATGGGGCTTAAATCTACGCCGCCATCTCCATATTTTGTAAAAAAGCCTACACCAAAATCTTCAACTTTATTTCCAGTTCCAGCAACTAAATAACCATGAAGTGCCGCAAAATAATACAATGAAGTCATTCTAAGTCTGGCGCGCGTATTGGCCAACGACATTAAACGGTCTTCTTCATTAGTAACAGGTGGAAAATTAGCTATTAAATTATCAAATACAGGTGTTAAGTTTACCTGTGTCATGTTTACATCGTCAAAGTTTTCCTTTAACCAATTTATATGCTTGTAAGCTCTTGTAACTTGACTGTCACCTTGATGAATTGGCATTTCTAAACAGAGTAGTGGTAAGCCAGTTTTAGCACATAGAGCAGAAGTTACAGCAGAATCTATGCCTCCAGAGACTCCAATTACAAAACCATTTACTTTAGATTTAGTAGCATAATCTTTTAACCAATTCACAATATAATCAACAACCTTTTCTGTATTCATACTTAAACTTTTTATGTAATTTTAGCGTTTTAAAAAATAGAATTGTAAATATAGTATTTAATGAACAAATTTGTAAGTGTACTAGTTATTTTATTGGTCATAGTTTCTTGTCAAAATGAACTCGAAAAAAAAGTAGATGTATCAGGAATTGAAGTTGAAGTTTCTATAGATAGGTTCGATCAAAAGTTTTATAAAACCACCATTGAAACCCTTCCAAAAATAAAAAGTGACTATCCTTTTTTATTTCCTGAGCAAAACCCTGATAGTGTTTGGTTAAATAGAATTAATAATGAAGATGAAATTGAATTGTTTAAAAAGGCTCAGGCTGTTTTTGAAAATTTTGAATCTGAAGAATTACAAATAGAAGCATTATTTAAACATATAAAATACTACCACCCAACTTTTAATTCGCCACAAATTTTAACCTTAATTAGCAACATAGATTTTCAGAACAAAGTGTTGTATTCTGAAAATTTCTTATTTATTTCACTAGATATGTATTTAGGAGGGAATGATGAGGCTTATAATAATTTTCCTATGTATTTAGCACGTAATTTTGATAAATCTCAGCTAGGCGTTGATATGGCAAATGCAATTGGAGGATTTTACTTTTCGCCACCAAATAGTCGTCAATTTGTTGATTTATTGATTAATGAGGGGAAAAAAATGTATCAACTAGATTGTTATTTACCAACAGCTTCTGATGCTCAAAAAATGGGTTATAGTGTTGAAAATATAGAATGGGCGATTTCAAATGAAGTGCCCGTTTGGAAATTTTTTATTGAAAATAAATTGTTGTACAGTACAGATTCAAATTTGTATACTCGTTTTATTTCTGATGCACCATTTTCAAAATTTTTTATTGATATTGATAAAGAATCTCCAGGTAAAATTGGTGTTTGGTTGGGATGGCAAATTGTACGTTCATATATGAGAAATAATGATGTAACTTTGCAGCAACTTTTGGAAACCAATAGTGAAGAAATATTTAAAAATTCTAAATACAAACCAAAAAAATAATGGCAGCAATACATACTTCAAAGATAGAATTTACCGTAGGTTTAGATGAAAACAAAGTTCCTGAAAAATTACATTGGACTGCTGAAGAAGGTGGTATTTCCAACGAGGAGGCAAAAGCATTGATGATCTCTGTTTGGGATACAAAAACCAAAGAAACCTTGCGTATGGATCTATGGACAAAAGAGATGCCTATTGATGAAATGAAACTGTTTTTTCATCAAACATTGGTTTCAATGGCTGGAACTTTTGAGCGCGCAACCAACGATGAAAAAATGAGCGCCACTATGCGTGATTTTTGTGATTATTTTGCTGAAAAATTAGAATTGGAAAAAAAGTAAAGGTGGTTGAGAGGAGTCGAAATCCGTATTATAAGCTGTCATTCCTGCGAAGGCAGGAATCTCATTCTTAGAATCCCAAAGATTTCTGGTTTCTAATAACTAACAACCAAAACCCAACAACTAACTCGCATTTTTAATACTGTCAATTACATCCTTGTAATCATTTGGATTGTTTAAAAAGTCTTTATCAGAAACATCTATAATTAAGGTGTTTAAATTTTCTTCTGTTTTTATAAATGTGGCGTAACCTTGATGAATTTTATCTAAATATTCAGAGCTAATATTTTGCTCATAATCACGACCGCGTTTTTTAATGTTTTCTAACAATCGTGGTGTGTTTTGATATAAATAAATATACAAATCGGGTTTTGAAATTTCTTTATACATTAAATCAAACATTTTTCGGTATAAAAAATACTCTTCCTTTTGTAAAGTTACTTGAGCAAAAATTAACGATTTGAAAATGTAATAATCTGAAACTATAAAGTTTTTGAACAAATCAAATTGTGCCAAGTCATCTGATAGTTGCTGGTATCTGTCGGCTAAAAAACTCATTTCCAATGGAAAAGCATAGCGATCGTTGTCTTCGTAAAATTTTGGTAAAAACGGATTGTCAGCAAAACGTTCTAAAATAATTTTAGCATTGAAATCTTTCGCAATCATACCTGAAAGGGTTGTTTTACCGGCACCAATATTTCCTTCGATTGCAATATAGTTGTACTTTTCAGAAATGGAAATAGGCCGTATTAATTTTAAATAGGTATTTTCAATTTCACTTTTGTCCGTACAGTTATTTAAACAAACTTGTATGCGTTGTTTCTCAATAGGATGCAATAAAGTTGGTGCAATTTCTGACAATGGAACCATCACAAATTTACGATTCAACATATCCTTGTGAGGGACAATTAGTTCTTTTGAAAATATTATTTCATTGTCAAACAATAACACATCAATATCAATTGTTCGCGCTTTATATTCTTTTTCTGAAGTTCTTTTTCTACCCAATAAAAGTTCAATCTCATGGATGTTTTTTAATATGTTTTCAGGGTTTAAATTTGTAGAAACTTCAAGGCAAATATTAAAAAAATCATCGCTCTCAAAACCCCAAGCTGCTGTTTTATATACAGATGAAATTTTGGCGATAGATCCTATGTTTTGAGCAATTAAATCAACAGTATTTTGTAAATTTTCAAGCTTGTTTCCTTGGTTGCTTCCCAAGGATAAATATGTAGTTCTTAGTATTTGCATAAAGTGATTACAAAGAAAAGAAAAGTATCATTTAAAAACTTATCTTTGTTATTCAACTTATAAACATTTGCAATTTATTTGCACTTTAAATTTAGAATTATACATGAATTTTTTAAGAAACTTACTTGCTTCCATCATTGGAACTTTTATTACATTGGGTTTAATACTGTTTTTACTAATCATGGTCGTTGCAGCTATTGGTGATGATGAAAAAATTATTGTGAAAAGCAATTCAGTTTTGGAAATTAAATTAGATAAGCTTGTAAAAGATTATGCTCCTAAAAGTGATGATCCATTTGATGAGATATTTGGAGCTAACAATAAAAAAATGGGCTTAAATGAAATTATCAATGCTATTGAAAATGCTAAATATGACTCCAATATTAAGGGGATTAGTATAAATGCATTAGCTGTTAATGCGGGTGTTTCTCAAACCAAGGCCATCAGAAATAAGCTATTAGAATTTAAAGCGTCAGGGAAGTTTGTAAATGCCTATGCTGATGTTTATAACCAAAAATCATATTATTTAGCCTCAGTAGCCGATTCAGTTTTTATGAATCCAGTGGGCGCCATTGATTTTAAAGGTTTGTCTTCAGAAGTGCTGTTTTTTAAGAGTCTACAAGAGAAAACGGGAGTTAAAATGGAAGTGATTCGCCATGGGAAATACAAAAGCGCTGTTGAACCATTTTTAGCAAATGAAATGAGTGTGAATAACAGAGAACAAATTACATCATTTTTATCGTCTATTTGGGGGGTAATGCTAGTTGATATTTCAGAAAGTAGAAATATAGCTATTGAAGATTTAAATATTATTGCAGATGGTTTACTTGCCCGAAATGCTAAATTGGCTATTGAAAACAAGATTGTGGACGGTGCCATTTATATGGATGAATATGAAGGTAAATTGAAAAAAGCAGCCGGAGTATCAGAAGGTAGTAAGCTTAACACTATAACTTTACAAAATTATATTTCAACTGGAAAAGGAAGAGTTATAGGGACTTCGTCAGATAGAATAGCAGTAATATATGCACAGGGAGAAATAATTTATGGTAAAGGTGATGAAGATCATATTGGTCAGGAATTAATTATCAATGCCATTAGAAAAGCTAAAAAAAATAGTAGTGTTAAAGCCATCGTAATAAGAGTCAATTCTCCCGGTGGTAGTGCTTTAACATCAGAGTTAATTTGGAGAGAAATTGAATTGGCTAAAAAAGAACTTCCAATTGTTGTTTCTATGGGAGATGTTGCTGCGTCTGGTGGTTATTATATTGCGTGTAATGCAAATAAAATTGTAGCTGAACCAACAACAATTACTGGATCTATTGGCGTTTTTGGGGTTGTTCCTAATATGAGTGAATTGGCTGATGATATTGGAATTAATGCAGAGCAAGTGAGCACAAATAAAGGGGCCAGTTACAGTCTTTTTGAACCTATGACCGATGAATTTAGAACAGTTACCCAAGAAGGTGTTGAATTTGTTTATGCTACGTTTTTAGATAGAGTAGCTTCGGGGAGAAATATAACTGTTGAACAAGCGGATGCGTTGGCTCAAGGTCGTGTTTGGAGTGGAGTAGAGGCTAAAGAAAATGGATTGGTTGATGAACTTGGAGGTCTTAAAGTAGCAATTATAGAAGCAGCTGGTTTGGCAGGAATAACTGATTATAAAATTCGTAATTACCCAAGTTATAAAATTGATTTTGAGGAACGGTTTAGTGGTTTTCCATTTGCGTCATCGAAAGAAGAATTGCTGATAAAAGAATTTGGAGAAGCTAATTATAAAATTTATCAAAAACTGAAGCAGTTTTCTAAAATTAGTGGTATTCAGGCACGATTACCTTATGTAATTGATATTAAATAATAAAAGGTTTTTAGTGTTCAATTATGGAAAAGATTAAAAAAGAAAAGCAATTTGCTTTTAAAATCACAACATTAGCCGGCGCTCAGTTTAGCGTGTTTAGATATGTCTCGAAAAAATATGGTGTCGAAAAAAAGTATCAGACAAAATGGTTGTTGAGTGGTTTGGTAAGTTTGATTTCTTCTTTTTTTGGCATTTTTGATAAACTCGTTTTCGCTCTAAAATCAAAGCCTAAAAATTTAAAAGAGCCTGTTTTTATTATTGGGCATTGGCGAAGTGGTACCACTTTATTGCATAACTTAATGTGTTCTGATCCGGAAACAGGTTATCCAACGACTTATCAAACAATTTTTCCAAACAATTTATTTTCATTTCAGTGGTTGTTTAAATTTTTCATGAAGGCCTTAATGCCTGATAAACGACCGGTTGACAATGTATCTTTACATGTCGATTTTCCGCAGGAAGAAGAGTTTGCATTGAACAATGAGATTCCGTTTAGTTTTTATAATTGGTGGTATTTTCCAAAAAAAACTAGGGAAATTGCAAATGAGTACTTGTTGGACAAAACAACAAGTGAAAAGGATAAAGAATTATGGAAACATAATTTTAGAAGGTTTGTTACTAGAAGTTTGATGAACACAAAAGGCATTCGATTTATATCTAAAAACCCGCCACATACGGCTAGAATTCCTCAGCTTTTAGAACTTTATCCAAATGCGAAATTTATTTACATTCATAGAAATCCTTATGAGGTTGTGCGTTCAACAATCGCTTTTTATAAAAGTATTTTACCGGCTACCCAATTGCAGGATATTGATGAAGGTACTTTGGTAAATGATATATTGTGGGTTTATAAAGAACTGGTGCTGAAATATGAAAAGGACAAAATAGATATTCCTTCAAAAAACTTAATTGAAATAAAATATTCGGACTTGGTAAGTGCTCCGGATTCAGAAATACGACAGATTTATAAAAACCTGTTAAATGACGATTATATGCGTGTGGAAAAAAATGTAAATGATTATGTTGAAAGTATAAACCATACACTTAAAAGTTATAAATATACAAGTGAATTTTTAGCGCAGGTAAATAAAGAGTTGTCTGACATTATTGAATTAAAAGGGTATATGGTACAGCATTAATCCTGAACCGTAATGGTGATGCTTTTTTCTGGTGTGTTTAGTTCAAAATTTGCTTCTTCATATTTTGGGGCTCTAAAAACTACGTTATAATCTCTGGAAAAAGCAAAACCTTCTTTTGGCATTCCTATAAAGTTTTTTGTCATCTCACCATTTTCATCTTTGTCGTGCAGCAACCCAAGCGCATAATTTCCGTATGGAAGATCTTTAAAAACAATGATGAATTCAGGAGCAGTAAATGTTGGAATAAAACGTTGTTCAAGAAAATTGTCTTCTGGCCACCCATCAGGGCCATTATTAATACTTACCATAATTTGACCATCAGTATTTTCTATGCCCTTAACAACAACTTCTAATGTACAGGTGTTTTGAGCATTTAAAAAATTTGTTGTAAAAAATAATAAGGCAATTATTATAAAGGTGCAATTTTTAAAATTCATAGGTGAACTATATATTATATGGTTAAATAATTTTGAGCTATAAATTTAACCAATTATGTTATATTATCAATTTTTATATACAAATTTAACGCTATAATTTAAAAGGGTAAAATATAATATAAATGAGACAATAACGGTGTTATTTAAAAAGAGAAACCATCATATATTTGCAGTATGTTTGGTTTACATAGATAATTATAATAAGCGGTTATTATATTAATTAAGTTTGGAAATGGGATCTTTTAGATCCCATTTTTTATTTTTCACTAACCAATTGTTTCATTTCATTTCTATATTTTAAGGGGCTTTTCCCAGTAAATTTCTTAAATAGTTTATTGAAATGTGAAAAATTATTAAAACCACTTTCAAAACAAATATCCGTAATACTTGTAGGGTTTTCAGCAAGTAATTTTGTAGCGTGTACTATTCTAAATTCATTTACAAATTGCGTAAATGTTTTACCAGTTACTTTTTTGAAATATCTACAAAAGGCAGGAACCGTCATACTTACTTTTCCAGAAATTTCATCTAAGGTAATTTGTTGGGTAAAATTTTTGCGTACAAAATCAAAAATAATATCAATTTTATTGTTGTCTTGTGGTTCAACCTCAAAAGCAAATCCATCAACATTTAATAAGGTATAATTAGTTGAGAAAGATAAATCCTTTAATATTTCCAAAAACCGAAGAATTCTATCAATCCCTTCATAATTTACCAAGTCTTCAATTTTAGGCCCTACAATTTCTTTTGTTTCAATATTAAATAGGATACCTTTTTTAGCTCTGTCAAATAAATTGTTGACTTTTTGCATTTCAGGAATTGAGAAAAAATGCGCTCCTAAAAAATCTTGTTTGAATTGAACGATGGTTTCTGTTCCGTTTGTTGTAAATCGATCTGTGAAGCCACTATGCGGTAAACTGGCACCTATTAATATGAGTTGACTGTTGTTAAAATAAGATAAGTGACTTCCAATATGTCTTTTTCCTTTTCCTTTATTTACATACACCAATTCAAGTTCTGGGTGAAAATGCCAAAAAGGTAATTGATTCTCAGCTATTTCGTTGTGTTGTTTCACAAGAAGGGAGTTTCCAAATTTAGGATTCACTTTTTCAAACGCGGGTTTAATATTTCTCATAGTTACTGTACTTTCTACAAAAGTATAAATATTTAATATAGTTAAACTGTATAGATTTCACAATTATATGTTCTATATTAACCTCACGAAGACTTAACATTAAATTAACAGTTAAAATAGGATATAAATTAGGAAAAAGGGATGTATTTTTAATTGATATGCCGACATACATTTGTACTATACTAATTTTAAAAAAATCTAAATTATGAAAAGTTTAATTAAAAAGAGTTTGGTTATTGCGATGTTATTTACAGCTATGGTAACAGCAGCATCAAATGAAGATAGTGGAGTAAAGTTTACTTTGGTTGATTCAAAATTAATTGATTTAAAACTTCAAAATTCTGATGGTGACATCTTAATAAGTGTAAAAGATATTGAGGGACATGTTTTATATTCAGAAAATTATGAAGGAATAAATTTTTCAAAAAAGTACGATTTGGCAGCATTGCCTAATGGAGATTACTTTTTTGAAATTGAAGGACGGACAAAAATTAAATTAATGCCTTTTAAGGTTTCTTCAAAAAAGGTATCATTTAACAACGAAATTGAAACTATTTATTATTTTAAGCCTATTGTTAGACGAGATAAGAATTTGGTTTATGTTTCAAAAGTAACTTTTAATAAAGAAGAATCTCTAACAGTTTCTTTGTACGATGAAAACTTGAATGAACTGTACAGTGAAGATTTATCAGGTGCTTTAAGTTTAGGAAAAGTGTTAAATATTTCAAAGCTAGAAAAAGGAAACTATAAAATAGTATTAAAATCTGGGAGCAAGGTTTTTACTGAAAAAATAAAAATATAATATTAATTAATTCAAATATTGTTTAAGTTTGGTTTGTTGAGGTCTTATTAATAGTAAGGCCTCTTTTTTTATTTTCTTAAATAAGAGATAAAACTAAAATTGTAGCAGTTTTTTTCGTCAGCTTTAATATCTTCTCTTGTAGCTTCTCTCCATATTGTAAAATCAATTTCAGGGAAAAAAACATCGGCCTCAAAAGATTGATCAACCAAAGTAAGGTCTAATTTATCAGCAATTTTAATGGCCTGTTTGTAAATTTCAGCGCCTCCTAAAATATAGGGGTTTTCATCTGTTCTAGCAGCTTCAATAGCTTGTTGTAATGAGTTTACAACAATGCAACCTTCTTGCTTGTAATTTTTATTTCGAGTGATAATAATGGTTGTTCTATTGGGTAAAGGTTTTCCTAACGATTCGAATGTTTTTCGGCCCATAATAATATGGTGTCCTAAAGTAACTTTTTTAAATCGTTTTAAATCTGCGGGTAAATGCCAAATTAATTGATTGTCTTTTCCCAATGCATTATTGCTGGCAACAGCTGCTATAATTGTAATCATTCTTCAGTTGAATTTTTCTTTGTAATTTCAGTCTGTTCTAATTCATCTGAAATAACTTCATTTTCATCTTTTAGCCTTTTTCCTTGTACTACTTTTTCAGCTAATTTTTCAATTTGTTGCTCTTGTTTAGCGACTAGTTTTTCAATTTGTTGACGTTCCCATTCTTTACCCATAAATTTATGGGTAACAAAAACGTTTACAAAATGGATGCTTAATAAAAAGAGCCAGGCCACAATTGCCCAAACAAACCAATCATACGGTTCACCAACGTTGAGCACTTTATTTATTATTATTAAAAATGCCGAGCCAACTAAAAAAAGAATGAAATGAGTATATAAACCCTTTTTTTGTTTTTGGCGCCTTTGTGCGTTTTCGAATAATTCAAATTGATCGTTCATAATATTACATACTTTTAACCCATTCTTTTATGTAGTCTGTGTAATCTCTTGTTTCGTTTTCATCAGGATTTTTGTATTCTTCAATAGCGGCAGTTAAAAATTTAGCAATTTCTTCTTCCGATGAATTTAAAAGGAATTCAATAGATTTTAAAATATTTACATCTTCAATTTGATTGATTCTATCAATTATTTTTTCTTTTAAAACTTGATCTTGCATTTTTTTAATTTTTGATTAATCCATTTTTATACAGCAACCGAACCTTTAATATGTGGATGCGGATTGTAATCAACTAAGTTAAAGTCTTCAAATTTAAAATCAAAAATATTTTTAATGTTTTGGTTAATTTCCATTGTTGGAAGCGTTCTAGGCTCCCTTGATAGTTGTAAATCAATTTGTTCACTGTGATTGCTATAAATATGTGCATCACCAAAAGTGTGAATGAAATCTCCAGGTTTTAAACCACAAACTTGCGCCATCATTAATGTTAATAAAGCATAGGAAGCAATATTAAAGGGAACACCTAAAAAAATATCTGCACTACGTTGATACAATTGACATGATAATTTTCCATCAGTTACATAAAATTGAAAAAAGGCATGGCAAGGAGGTAATGCAGCTTTGTTGTTTGCAACATTTTCAGTAAATGAGACAGAAGTATCGGGTAAAACACTTGGGTTCCATGCAGTAACAATCATTCTTCTACTGTCCGGATTGGTTTTAATAGTGTTTATTACTTCAGTTATTTGATCAATTCCTTCGCTGTTCCAGTTTCTCCATTGATGGCCATAAACAGGTCCGAGGTCACCGTTTTCGTCTGCCCAGGCATCCCAAATTTTCACGTTGTTTTCTTTTAAATAAGCGATATTGGTTTCACCTTTTAAAAACCATAACAATTCATAAATAATAGATTTTAAATGTAGTTTTTTTGTGGTTACCATTGGAAAACCTTCACTTAAATCAAAACGCATTTGATAACCAAAAACACTTTTTGTTCCTGTTCCGGTTCTATCTTCTTTTAATATTCCTTTATCTTTTACGTGTTGTATTAGGTCTAAATATTGTTTCATTATTTATGTTTATTTGTTAAAGCGATTAATTGTTTAAGTGTTACTTTACACGTTTAAACAATTCTACAGAAATTATCCAATTATCATTCCCGCAATGGTTGCTGAAAGCAAAGAAGCGATAGAACCTCCAATTAATGCTTTAATACCAAATTCAGACAATGTTTTACGTTGTCCTGGAGCCAAAGAACCAATCCCTCCAATTTGAATTCCAATTGAAGCAAAATTGGCAAATCCACATAGCATATATGTCGCCATAATTACCGATTTGTTATAGGTGAAATGTGTTAAGTTAGTGATGTCTTTTAGTTGGGCTAATTGTATGTATCCTACAAATTCACTGGCTGCTAATTTAATACCTAATAACTGTCCCATCAACATAATATCTTCAGTTGCAACACCAATTAACCACATTAATGGTGAAAATATGGTTCCCAAGATGGCTTCTAAAGAGAAGCTTTGATAAGGTGTATTGCTAGCCATCCAAGCATTTAAGTTTGTAATGTCACCAACCCAACCTAATATTCCATTTAACATAGCTATAATTGCTACAAAAACCAATAACATAGCAGCAACATTTGCTGCCAATTTCAATCCTTCAGTTGTTCCATTGGCAATGGCATCTAAAATGTTTGATCCAATTTTGTCTTGTGAAACATTAACATCCATATTAATTTTTTCAGTTTGTGGATATAGCATTTTTGAAATTACAATTGCCCCAGGGGCTGCCATTACTGATGCCGCTAATAAATGTTTTGCAAAATGAAGTCTTAATACAGGGTCGTTTCCACCTAGAAAACCAATGTAGGCTGCTAAAACACCTCCGGCAACTGTAGCCATTCCACCAATCATAACCAGTAATATTTCCGAACGATTCATACGTTCCAAATAGGCTTTTATCATTAAAGGTGCTTCGGTTTGACCTAAGAATATATTTCCTGCAACCGATAAACCTTCAGCTCCTGAAATCTTCAATAGCTTGGTCAGTAACATAGCCAATCCTTTTACAATTATTTGAATAATACCTAAATAGAATAGTAAAGAGGTTAAAGCCGAAAAGAAAATAATAGTTGGTAATATCTGAAAAACAAAAATAAATCCGTACGTTTCACTATTCATTAAGCCTCCAAATAGAAATTCACTTCCGGCAGCTGTATAATCTAAAATGTTAGTGAAAATTCCACCAACAAATTCAAAAATGCCTTGAATAAAAGGAATTTTTAAAACTCCAATGGCAATTAAAAGTTGCGCACTTAAACCGGCTCCAACTGTTTTCCAATTGATTGCTTTTCTGTTACTACTAAATAAATAAGCGAGAAGAATTAATGAAACCATTCCTAAAATACCTCTCAATATTGAGTTTAGTGAGAGTCCTTGATTGTCGATTAAAGGAGTTGGTATTGTTTCTTGTGCGTTTAAGGATAAAACACTAAATAATAATAGTGCACTTAAACTGATTTTTTTTAACATGTTTTTTTGTTTATTTGGAAGATCTTTTATTTATCTCATCTCTAATTTTAGCGGCCAATTCATAATCTTCATCTCGGACAGCTTTATCCAATTTTTCATTTAATTGTTTTAAAGTGTCTTTCGAGTACTTCGATTTTTTAGTTGTTTTAGGCTCTTCAATTAAATCTTCGATATCTAAATCTTGTTTGGTAGCAGAAAACTCATCTTTAATTTTTAAATAAATACCAGCCTTGTCTAAAATGTTTTCATATGTAAATATAGGTGCATTAAATCTGGTGGCTAATGCAATGGCATCTGAAGTTCGGGTAT
>JADWMI010000045.1 GCA_015767395.1 Bacteroidota bacterium
ATAATAAAATATTTAATGAATAATACATTTAAATTTTTTCGAAATACTGCTAAATATTTTTTGATAATATCTTTAATTGTTTCGTGCAATGGCTTAACAAAAAAAGAAGGAGTTAAAGAAAATCTTGAAATTGAAATAAATAAAAAGCCAAACATACTATTAATATATGCCGATGATCAAGGGACTTTAGATGCCGGTTGTTATGGCACTGAAGATATAAAAACACCAAATTTAGATGCTTTAGCTTCTCAAGGAATAAAATTTACGCAAGCATATGCACATACAGTTTGTTGTCCTTCAAGGGCAGGTTTGTTAACTGGTAGAGCACCTCAAAGAAGTGGAGTGAACCAATGGACTTCTTGTAGTCCGGATGACAAAGAAGGACGGGTAATGGATTTAAAGGAAATTACCATTGCTGAACATTTAAAAAAATACGATTATAAAACAGCACTTGTAGGAAAATGGCATTTAGGGGCAACGCTAGATCATGGTCCTTTAGATCAAGGTTTCGATGAGTTTTTTGGGTTTAGAGGTGGATTTATAGATTATTATACACATCGTTTTTTGCATGCAAAATGGCAAAAACCTCAATTTCACGATTTATATAGAGGTAAAGAAGAAATTTTTGAAGAGGGTAAATACTTTCCCGATATGCAAGTTTCGGAAGCAAATGAGTTTATAGAAAAAAATAAAGACGAACAGTTCTTTCTTTATTTACCTTTTAACTTACCTCATTATCCTGAGCAACCAGATTCTACGTTTGTTGAGCAATATAAAGATTTAAAGTGGCCAAGAAGTTCTTACGCCCCAATGATTACCACTTTTGACAATAGAATGGGCCAAGTAATAGCAAAGTTAGATGAACTGGGGTTAAGAGAAAATACAATCATTATTTATATGAGTGACAACGGGCACTCAACAGAAGATTACTACAATTGGGATGTCAGTTATGGCGGTAACGGCGGTGGTGGTTATACAGGTAAATGGCGGGGTGCCAAAGGAAGCTTTTTTGAAGGAGGCTTACGTGTGCCTGCGGTAATTAGTTACCCTAAGAAATTTTCAAAAAACGAATCAAGAGATCAGGCGATTTCAAATATGGATATATTACCAACTATTTGTGAAATTTTAGAAATTCCGTTGCCTTCAAATAAATTAGATGGTAAAAGTGTTTTAAAGGTACTGGAATCTAATGAAGCAAATTCTCCACACGAAGTAATGCATTGGATGTGGCAAGAAATGTGGGCGGTTAAAAAAGGAAACTGGAAATTAATTTTTGAAGGTCATGACACTACAGGGAAGTTTTCAAATCACCCAGAAAAAGAGTTCGATATGCCAGCATATTATTTAGCAAATTTAGAGGATGAAAACCCTGAAGAAGTGAATCATGTAGATGAATTTCCTGAAATAGTAAAAGAATTACAAGCGCTACATGAAGTATGGGCTCAAGATGTGTTTGAGGGATCAGGTTATCAAGACCCTAACAAAATTGAAGTAATTGAAACCAAAGAAGGTAAAGGAACCACTAAATTATAATTTGGGGTTTATAAAATTAAAGAAGTAAAAAAATATGAATTCAATAAAGTCATTATTAATATTAAGCATTTGTATCGTTGGAGTTTGTCTGGTTGGATGCAAAAATGAAGTAAAAAAAGTAGAGAAATCAAGTGAGGAAACAAGACCCAATATATTGTATATCATGTCTGATGATCACGCTTCAAATGCCATTAGTGCTTATGGTTCAAGATTGAAAGATATTGCGCCAACACCAAATATTGATAGAATTGCAAAAGAAGGAATATTAATGGAGAATGTGTTTTGTACCAACTCCATTTGTACACCAAGTAGAGCTGTTATTATGACTGGAAAATATAGTCAAAACAATGGTGTTAAAACCTTGGATGATGATTTTGATAAAGAACAAGAAAATGTTGCCAAAATTCTTCAAAAATCTGGTTATCAAACGGCAATGATTGGAAAGTGGCATTTACATACAGAGCCAACAGGATTTGATTATTACAATGTTTTACCAGGGCAAGGAAAATATAAAAACCCTGTGTTAAAAGAAATTGGGAAGCCTTGGAAAGATCATAAAAAAGGTGGAGAGGAATACAAAGGTTACGTTACGGATGTAATTACGGATGAAACTATTAAGTGGCTGGATGGAAGAGATAAAGAAAAACCATTTTTCTTAATGTCTCATCATAAAGCGCCACATGGATTATGGGAGTATGCTGAAAGACATGCCGATTTATTTAAAGATGTTCATATTCCTGAACCTGAGAGTTTATGGGACGATAAAAATCACGGACCGTTGAACGGTGAAAAGTATGGGTCTTCAATTTCAGATAGATATGCTACTCGTAACATGTTAGATCAAGTAACAAAAGGGAAATGGCCAACAGGAAATTTAGATCCTGCGGGAATGACTCATAAAGAGTTGGTAAGTGCGACCTATCAAAAATATTTAAAAGACTATTTAAGAACAGCTGCTGCAATAGATGAAAATGTTGGAAGGATGCTAGACTATTTAGATGAAAATGGACTTACAGAAAATACAATTATAATCTATACCTCTGATCAAGGACAGTTTTTAGGAGAGCATGATTATTTCGACAAGCGTTGGATGTATGAAGAGTCTTTAAGAATGCCTTTTGTAATGCGTTATCCAAAAGAAATTAAGCCAAACCAGAAAAATTCTGATATGACTTTAAACGTAGATTTTGCACCTACTTTTTTAGATTATGCAGGAGTTGAGGAGATTCCAGAAAATATGCAGGGTAAAAGTTTTAGAGAGAATGTAAAAGGGAACACAAGTGCAGATTGGAGAACCTCCATGTATTATCGCTATTGGATGCATATGGCACATCATTACAATCCGGCTCATTATGGAATTAGAACCGAGGATTATAAACTTATTTTCTTTTATGGGTTGCCATTAGATGCTACAAATAAAAGTTCAAGAGATGAGTTTCATAAAATACCTACAGAACCATATTGGGAATTATATGACTTGAAAAACGATCCTAATGAAATGAACAATTTGTATGAAAATCTTGAGTATTCAGAGATCGTAAAAAATTTAAAAGATGAATTATTGGAGTTAAAAGAGGAAACCGGTGATACGGATGAAAAATATCCTGAATTAATTGAAGTAAGAGAACAATATTGGAATTAAAAAAATATTATGAAAAAAATGAACATTAAAAAACGGTTTAAATTTATCTTAATAATAGTATTCTTGAGTTTGCTTACTATTAGTTGCAATACTAAAAAAGAAAAAGTAGGGGCTGATAAAATTGATGTAAAGAAGCCTAATATATTGTTTCTTTTAACCGATGATCATAGTTTTAATACTATAAATGCACTTGGAAATAAAGAAGTCTTTACGCCAAATATTGATCGATTGGTAGATGCAGGTACTGCTTTCACCCACGCGCATATTATGGGAGGGAATACTGGAGCCATTTGTATGCCTAGTAGAGCTATGATTATGACAAGTAACTTTGTCAATCGTTTAGATTATACTGCAGCGGGTGCAATAGGACCGAATGAAGTTACATTGCCTCAAACTTTAAAAAATGCTGGTTATGAAACTTTTGGAACTGGTAAATGGCATAATAACCCACCAGCATTTGCAAAATCATTTACCGACGGAGGAAATATTTTTATGGGCGGAATGAGTAATCATTTAAAAGTTCCAATTCATGATTTTGATGAGACTGGTAAGTATAAAAAAGATAAAGCATATATAACAAATACATTTTCGAGTGTATTGTTTAGCGATGCAGCCATTAATAAACTAAAAACATATAAAAAAGAAGACCCTTTCTTTATGTATGTCGCTTTTTCTTCTCCACATGACCCTAGAATGGCTCCTGAAGAATATACTAATAAATATAAAACAGAGGACATATCATTACCTAAAAACTTTATGCCAGGACATCCTTTTGATAATGGAGAGTTAATAATTCGAGATGAGAATTTATTGCCTTTTCCTAGAACAGAAGATGCTGTTAAAGGTGAAATAGCCTCTTACTACGCTATGATTTCGGAAGTTGATGCCAATATTGGACGAATTTTAGACGCACTTGAAGAAAGTGGGAAAGCAGACAATACGATAGTCATTTTGGCGGGTGATAATGGATTAGCAGTTGGGCAACATGGGCTTATAGGAAAACAAAATTTATATGATCATAGTATACGCGTTCCTTTGATTTTTAAAGGGCCTGGTATTCAAAAAGGAGTACGAACATCTAGTTTGGTTTACCTTAATGATTTGTATCCAACAATAACTGAATTGGTAGGAGTCGAAAATCCTAAAGCGTTAGATGGAACCAGTTTAGTTCCGATTTTAAATAAACCTAATAAAAAAGTTCGTGAGTCCGTATTTTATCTATATAAAAACTTTCAAAGAGGTGTTAGAACTAAAGATTGGAAATTGATTCAATACTTAGTGAAGGGTAAAAAAACAACGCAATTGTTTAAGATAGATGAAGATCCTCTTGAAATGAACAATTTAGCTTACAATCCTGAGTATAAAGAAAAGGTATTGGAAATGAATGTTTTATTGAAAGAATGGATTGAAAAAAGTGGAGATAAGGTAAATTTAGATGCGCCTGATTGGGGCGTTCCTGTAATAAAATCTTGGGAAACCACTAGAAGAGAGCAGGGGAAGAGTCTTGATTTTAAAGGGGGACATTAATAACATTTGTTAGTGAATTCAATTTTAATAATAAACACATATCATGCGAAATGATATGTGTTTTTTGTTTTGGACGGCTTCCAATAGTTGGAAAGATGAAAATTAGTTTTAAGAGTTATTTTGGATATATTGATTTGTCTAAATAAGTAGAATTACACTAGTACTGTTAGTTTATAAAAGACAGCAATAATCAACTTAATTAGGAAGTTTTAGGTGAACCATTTTTGTGTTTGAATTACTATTCTATAGGATTCATATTTCTGTAATACAGGAGTTTGTTGTGCTATTGGGGTCTAAGTTGGAAGAATCTATTAGAACAAAAAAGAAGGGTAACTTAATTAAGTTACCCTTCTTTTTTTACTGCATTTCATTCATCGTATTAATTGGAAATACCTTTAGAAAATTAATCGTTCCAATGTGCGTCTATCACTTCTTGAATTTCAGGATATACACTATCGTCTTCTTTAACTTCTTTACGTATATTTTCTAAACGAGATTTTAAATCTTTTATAACGTCTGCATAAGCCGCGTCATTATAAATATTATTCATCTCCTTTGGGTCATTTTTCAAATCGTACAGTTCCCAAGCAACTGGTGTTTTAATATAAGATAACGAAGATGGGTGATTTGCCCATTTTTGAGCTTTATTATTTCTTGTTTTGTAATCTCTTCCATAGAAGAAAATTAACTTAAAATCTTTAGTTCTAACACCAAAATGAGCAGGATTGCTGTGTTTATGAGCCATATGCATCCAATAACGGTAATAAGTTTCCTGTTGCCAGCCTTCAGGCTCTTTTCCTGTTTCTAATACTTCTTTAAAACTAGAACCTTGCATATATTCAGGCGTTTTTCCACCAGCCAACTCAATAATTGTTGGTGCAAAGTCTGTATTGTTTATAATAGCATCGGTACGTGAACCCGCTTTAATCATTTTAGGGTAACGAACTAAGAATGGCATTCTCATGGATTCTTCATACATCCAACGTTTGTCAATATAATCGTGTTCACCTAGCATAAATCCTTGATCTCCTGTGTAAATAATAATGGTGTTGTCCATTAAATCTTCTTTTTCAAGATAATCGAACAAACGCTTTACATTGTCATCAACACCTTTTACACATCGTAAATAACGTTTTAGATATTCTTGATATGCTAATTTTTTATATTCAGGATCAGGAATGTTTGGATCTATTTCCATATGCATCCCCATATTGCGAATAATATTTCTATGACCTACTGAAGATCCAATAGTATCCATCATAGCATCGTTGTATCCTCTGGTTGCGATTGAACCATTCCCTGTGTTGTCCCATAAACTCGCTGGTTCTGGAATTTCAACATCTGCTAAATAATCATCATATCGTTTCGCATGTTCAAAGAAATCATGAGGGGCTTTAAAGTGATGCATTAAAAAGAAAGGTTTTGAGGTATCTCTTTTTTCAGCCAACCATTCTAAAGATTTATCCATAATGACGTCAGATGAATGCCCTTCATAAGTTGTGGCGTTCACTTCACGATTTAGTCCTTGTTCAAATCGCAATGTTCTTTTTTCTCCAGTTTCTTCACTGCTATAAAGTGTTGGGTTGTGGTAGTCTCCCTGACCAGGAAGCACATTGTAATAATCGAAAGCTTCAGGCGCTTCTTTTAAATGCCACTTACCAATAACAGCCGTATTGTACCCTAGTTTTTTCATTTCATGGGCTAAATATTGGCGATCTGGAGGTAAAATACCCCCTAAATCTTTTACACCATTAACCTGACCATATTGTCCTGTCATGATACTAGCACGAGAAGGCGTGCAAATTGAATTTGTGCAAAATGCATTTTCAAATAAGATCCCTTCATTTCCTATCCTATCAATAGTAGGCGTAGGATTTAATTTGGCTAATCTGCTACCGTATACTCCAAATCCTTGAGTGGTATGGTCATCAGACATGATATAGATGATATTCGGTTTTTTTTGTTCTTTAACTTTTTCTTTTTGTGCGCAAGCAATAAAGTTGCCACTAATAAGAATCAAGATTAGAATATATTTTTTCATTTAGATCTATTTAAGTGTATTAGAATCAAATGCATCATTAATTGAAATAAAATCTTTTTCTTCAAGATTTACAACAATACAATCATTTGCATACGTGCGTTCAGGTAAATTAATTAAAACGTTTGCAGGTTTTTCATTTGGAGTAAAAGGTCCCCAATGCCAAACGCCTGGTTTAATAGTAATAGCTGTTCCCTGAGGAACATAAAATACGCGCATTTTGTCCAAAGGAATATCACCCTTGCTTGCTGTTGCAGGAGCAACCTGTAATAAGATGTCATTGTCTAATGGAAGTACAACTTCTCCACATGAAGAGTGATATTCCAATATATCAATGATAAGTGGGCGTTTTTCAACCCTACAGCAAGAGTAACTCCAATTTTGATTTGGAGTTACATCTATTTGTAATTGGTCACGAAAAAACTCAACTGGAGGTGCACCTAATTTGTCATCAGAAGGGTTTATTAAATTGGAAAATGTTCCAAATGGTTTATACGCTTCTAATGTTAATTTCTCAACTTTTATCTCTCTAACTACCATGTTTTTTTGTGAATTATAATATTTATTTGATTTCTTCGTCAAAAACCACTGCTACTTTACCACATTTTCCACCATCCATTAATTCGTAGGCTTTGTCTACATCCTGAATGCTGAAACGGTGTGTAACTAAGTCTTCAGGATGTATTCCCCATCGTACGATACGCTCCACCAATTCTTCCATTCTCCAAATATTGGTTACCCAAGATCCGTGTATAGAAATTTGGTCATGAATAATGTCTGGACTAGGATTGAACTCAACAGTTCCTCCTTCACCAATCATCACCATTTTACCCCACTGACGTGTAGCTCTAATACAAAGTTGACGACCTAAAGTATGACCAGAACAATCTACAGTACGCTCAAAACCTTTTCCTGCGTATGATTCACCTCTAACATTTGCCAAGGCTTCTTCATTTGATAAAAATACAGCATCGGCTAGTCCTAATTCCATTGCTAAATCACAACGTTCTTGTACCGTATCAACAGCAACAATTTTAGAAGCTCCCAAAGCTTTCGCCAACATACAAGCAGCTAATCCAACTGGTCCTAAACCAACAATTAAAACTTGATCGTTCCCACTAATTCCAATTTTTTCAAGTCCTTCATAAACGGTTCCGAAACCACAAGCGACTTGTGCTCCATCAACATATGATAATTCGTCTGGTAACATAACACAGTCTTTTTCATCTGCTAAAATATATTGAGCCATTCCACCATCACGTTGCCATCCGTAGGCAGCACGTGTTTCGCTAGAACAAGAAATCATATAACCTCTTCTACAATCGTTACATACACCACATCCTGAAATATGGTATAAAATTACTCTGTCTCCTGCTTTAAATCTTTTGGTGTTTTCACCAACCGCTTCAATTTGACCACAAGGTTCATGACCTGCAATCTTATTTTGATATGCTTCAGGTCCTTTACCTAAATGCTCACGATAAATTGCACGAATATCACTACCGCAAATGGTAGACGCTTTCGTGCGAAGTAGTACTTGTCCTGGCCCCGGAGTAGGAACCTCAACTTCTTGCATATTAACAGTACTGTTTCCTGGAAGGTATGCCGCCTTCATTTTAGTTTCTATTTGACACATATTGACTTAATTTTAAATATTATTTATTGAATTATTTTGTGATTGTTCCATCTAAATCCCATAGATCTTCCCAACTATCTGCACTTTCCCATAAAAAAACCTGACCTTTTATAAGTCTTGAATTTTTATCGGCAGTTTTCATTTCTTCCATTTCTTCTGGAGAGATAGGTTCCGTAGTAACACACTCTAAATTACTCATGTAATTTCTAGGGTTTACTGAAAAAGGAATTGGAATTTGACCTCTTTGAACAGCCCATTTTAAACAAACTGTTGCTGGATGAATATTTAATCTTTTTGCAATTTTTTGAACTATTGGATCTTCAGTATCAATAGCATCTTCTTCAGTTTTATCTCTTTCTGGTCTGTTTGGAGAACCAATTGGAGAATAGCCAATAGGCTGAATTCCGTTTGAAACCATAAAATCAAAAAGTTCAGGTTGTTGGAAGCAAGGATGTAATTCCATTTCGTTAACAGCTGGTTTTATTTTAGCTCTTTCCAAAATTAATTTCATTTTAGGAATCGTTACATTACTGGTTCCAATGTTTTTTACCAATCCTTTTTCAACTAAAGATTCCATAACCTTCCATGTTTCCATAAAAGCATCAATACTAAATGGAGTTGAATCTGGATTTCTTGAATCAACATCGCAATATGGTGCATGATAGTTTGGAAATGGCCAGTGTACTAAATACAAGTCTAAATAATCTAATTGTAAATCTTTTAGTGTTTGTAAACAAGATGCTTCTACTTCTTTATGTTTGTCATTCCAAAGTTTACTTGTAATCCATAAGTCTTCACGAGTTACAACTCCTTCATCCATTACTTCTTTCAGTGTTTGTCCAATATGTGACTCGTTTAAATATACAGCTGCACAATCAATATGTCTATAGCCTCCTTTAATAGCGTCTTTAACAGTAGCAGCTACTTTTTCATGAGGAATGCTGTCAGAACCAAAGGTTCCAAGTCCAATGGTTGGAATTTTGTCACCAGAATAAAGGGTTCTTTTAGGTACTAAATTAGGATCAATACTTTTAGCTTGTTCTTTCATTTGTGATGTGTTTTAAAGATTTTAATTAACTGAATGATTTTTAGTTAGTAAATTTTTTAAAATTTTAGCCTATTGGTGTGACTCCTTTTTTAATCAAAATATTTCCATATTTTGCAGTTTCTCCTGTAATTATAACAGCAAAAGCATTTCTTGCACGCTCATAAAAAGCGAATCGATCTATACGATCAATAGACGGTGTATCTGGGTATATGGCATTGATACTTTTCAAGTAATTTTCTTCAACAGTTGGATCTAATGTGTCTCCGTGTACAGCTGCCATCATAGCAAGAGGGTGAGGAACGTAATCGTCTAAAACAAATAAAGGTAAAATACCCGACAATAAATCGGGGATAAGTACGCCATCCGCACGAAGAACGTTATCGTTAAATGAATGTGCAGGGAAATGAGCATCGGCAAGAATTATTTCTTCACCATGACCCATTTGAGCAAGAACTTTTAATAGTTCTGGACTAATTAATGGAGATATTCCTTTTAACATAATTAATATTTTTAAAATTTATAATTTAACACAATAATAGTGTCTTATTTATTTGATAATTTAAGTGTTGTATAACCATAAAAAGAAACAACAACTAAACATATAAGTGGTAAAATAAATGAGATGTTCACTTCAGGGATATATCCTAATAGTTGAAGATCTCCAAATCCAGGACCTCCCCAGTCTAATATCCAACCTTGTAAAATCGGCAATAACGCACCACCAACAATTGCCATTACCAATCCTGCTGAACCAATTTTAGCTTCATCACCCATATCTTTTAATGCAATACCGTAAATAGTTGGGAACATGATAGACATAAATAAGGATACACCAACCAATGAATACAATCCTAAAACTCCAGGAATTAAAATTGCACCAGCGCAAAAAATAACACCGCCAATTCCAAATAACATTAGCATTTTAGAAGGGTTGATGGTTTTCATTAAACCAGTTCCAATCCATCTACCTACTAAGAAAATAATCATTGCAGTTACGTTAAAATAAGTAGCAGTTAATTCTAGTCCTAATGTATCATTTAAATTATCTACATATTGGAAAATATAGGTCCAACACATAATTTGAGCACCTACATAAAATGCTTGAGCTACAACTCCTTTTACATAATTTTTGTTGGCAAATAATTTACTAAATGAGTCAGATAAAGACATTTTATCTTCTTCAGCAGTTTTAGGCATTTTTGTAAAAACAATGACCCCCATAATTGCTAATACTAACACACCCAATGCTATGTATGGAATACTAATAACACTTAAATCGTTTTCTCTAATAACAGCCAATTCTTCAGAAGACAAAGCGTTATATGCTTCAGTTGTAAAGTCGTCAGATCGTAGGGCACCAATTACAAATACTTGGGCAATGATCATTCCAGTTAAAGATCCTATCGGATTAAAAGCCTGTGCTAAATTTAAACGTCTTGTAGCTGTCTCCTTATCACCCATCATAAGAATTAATGGATTTGAAGTAGTTTCTAAAAATGCCAACCCACAAGTAATTATCCAAAGTGAAATTAAAAAGTAGTTGAATTGTTCGTTAGCAGCAGCAGGGTAGAATAAAAATGCGCCAATTGCATATAAAGTTAAACCTAAAATAATACCTGATTTATAACTGTATTTTCTAATAAAAAGAGCGGCAGGTAAAGCCATAAAGAAATAACCAAAATAAAATGCAAACTGAACCAATGAAGCCTGAACATTTGAAAGTTCTGGCATTACTTTTTTAAAAGCCGATACCATTGGATTTGTTAAATCATTTGCGATACCCCAGAGTGCAAATAATGAAGTAATAATGATAAATGGAAATAGTAGTTCTTTGCGAACTACAGGTATGTTCTTAAGTTTATTCATGATGTTGGTTTAAGTTTATATTTTATGCTAAATAATAACATACTTATGAAAATAACGGCTCCATATGTAACATTTTGTATAACAAATCTATTATTATGTTAACAATGATTTTGTTAAAAGGTAAGGATCATTATAGTTTGAAGTTTTCTGACCAATTTTATAATATGATACTTGTAAAATTTGAAAGAGCGATTATCAGAATATTTGGTAGCTGTAAACGCCCAAATATTCTGAATAGAAATTCAGTTTATCTTGAAGAAATTATGTTATTGGTAACCTCATCAAAGATGGCTTCAGGTAGTTTTCCTTCATTCCAAGCATCTAATAAATCAACCATTTGCTCTTTTTTACTTGGACCAACTACAACTCTGTCTGCTTCCTCCATTGAGAACACATAACGCAGTGCTAATCTAGACAATGGGATATTGTGCTTCTTGGCAATTTTATTTACTTTAACAGCTATATCTACATCTAAATTGGTAATCCATTCATTGTTGGGACGTTCTTCATTGTATTGATCTAATCTTCTACCTAATAACCCCATATGTAAAGCAGAAGCAGCGTAATACGCCATATGCTCCTTTTGAATTTGAGGAATATCTCTTTCAAATCCGGTAAGGTTACAAGCATCTAGTTTTAAAAAGCCAGAAGTAACATCAAAATTTTCTTTAATCATATGCGGGTAGAAATTTTCGGTAGGATTTCCACCAACTCCTAACATGTCAACAATTCCTTCTTTTTTGAAGGAATTTAAGCATTCCATAATTTCATCCATTTTTTCTACA
Organism: Bacteroidota bacterium; assembly: GCA_015767395.1. The sequence goes on from JADWMI010000045.1 coordinate 12,076, forward strand.
GGAACTAAATGTGGTTCGTGTAAAAAAAGTAAATCTATTTTATCAATTCCTAAAACATCCAAACTTTCATAAACACTTTTTCGCATTGTTTCGGGGGTGTAATCTACAATACAATCCTCTGCTCTGTCGGCTTTTAAACGCCCAACTTTGGTGCTAATAAATGGTTTTTTACCAGTCCAAAGTTTTATAGCTTTTCCTAAAAAAGCTTGTGATTTATTGTAAGATGGAGCAGTATCAAATACACGAACGCCATTTTCTAAAGCATACATTAGTGTTCCAACAGCATCTTTTTCTTCAATTGGTCTCCATACACCACCTAATCCTGAACAACCACAAACTAAACGACTTTCGTTATTGAAGAATTTACTGATTTTATAATCTCCTTTTATATATGTTGGTTTTGTACTCATTTTTAACTTATAAATTATAAAATTTTATAGCGTTGTCTCCCATAATAGAGGCTTGTTCTTTTGAACTTAATTTTGCTATAAAATTTATTACTATTTCTTTTACTTTATTATAATTTCCTGCCACCAAACAAACAGGCCAATCTGATCCAAACATGATTTTTTCAGCACCAAAAGCATTT
>JADWMI010000194.1 GCA_015767395.1 Bacteroidota bacterium
CAGGCATATCAGAGGCAAAATACAATTGGCTTTCATCTGGACTTAGATTGGGGTGTTCAACAGAGTAATTTTTACTATTGAAAGGTAATTCTGTAATATTTGTCCATTTGCCTTCAGTTAGTTCAGCTTTATATATTTTAAGGTGAGATACTTTTTTAGAATCTACACCTCTTTCTCCATTTTTAAAATTATTGCGTGTAAAGTACATTGTTTTTCCATTCTTGGTGAAAATAGCATTGGACTCATGAACCTTGGTATTTATTTCACCTGATAAAGGCTTCACATTGATTAAATCGCCAGAATCAGTTTTTTCAGCTTGAAATAAATCAAGATAAGGTTGGTTGTTCCAATCATATATTTCACCTGGATTTCTTGATGAAGCAAACACAATAGAATCCTGGTAATAACTTGTTCCAAAATCTGAGCTTGTAGAATTTGAGCTAATTGTATGTAATATGTAAGGCCTTTTTATTTGTTTGTTTAAGGAATCAAAAAAAGCAATGGTTTCTGATACGTTCACTGAATCTATTTGTATTTTTCATTTCCTTTAAGAGATTGTGAATATCTAAATAAATAAGTAGGCGAAAGGTTTTGCTCGTATTGATCAATTAATATTTCATAGTAAAGCGCTGCTAGTTTCATTTTTGAATTGAAATAATAACAATCCCCTAATTTTTCATAGCCTTCTTGGGTTTTGGGTTCTTCAACTAGATACAATTCAGCGGCATTTAAATAAGCTCTTTTTTCAATTAGATTATTTGCTTGTTTTAGGTTTTGGGCAACCAATATTTGTGTTGTAAAGGCTAGAGCGAAAATGACAAAATGTATTTTTTTCATTTTATTTACTGGTTATTAAAAGAATTTAAACGATTTACCAAAGCCTTCGTTTAAATTTAATTTTCCAAATTATATAATAGACATAATTACTGAGAACAATAACCGGATGATTAGAGATTCTAATTGGTTTAACAATTCAAATCCGTTTTCTAATTATGAAGTTATTTCAAAATTTGTTATTCAATTACATCAGCTAACAAACAGCAAACTAAACCTAGCGCTATATGATTTTGTAAAATATAAATAGCAGTTTAATCTAATTATATATAAATTTTATTAATACAGCCAGCCCCTTAATGTTGGTTCAAGATCAGGTCAATTGATTATTACAAATTCGCAACGTCTGTTGACAGCATGTTCCTGTTCAGTACAAATGCCATCTCTAACACATTTGTTTATAGGTTGTGACTCCCCGTAGCCTTTAGAGCTTATGTTAGTGTCAGGAATTCCTTCAGAAATTAAATATTCCAAAACTGATTGAGCCCTTTGTTGTGATAAATATAAATTAAATTCATCAGTTCCTCTCACATCTGTATGGGTGCCAATTTCAATTTCCATGCTTGGATATTTTTTCATTATTGAAACAACAGAGTCTAGTTCAATGGCTGCATCTTCACGAATATTCCATTTGTTGAAGTCAAAATAAATTGGATTAATTTTAATTTGTGTTTTGTTATTCTCAACAACAATTTTCTTCTCGGTATCTGTAAATAGTTCAAGGAATAATTGAATATTTTTATCGATATTTCCTTTGCTATCAGTTGAGAATGCTATTTCATATGGTACATATTGTTTAGCCGTGGCTTGAAGTTTGTATGAGCTGTTTTTATCAATTTCAAGTGAATAAAAAGCCTCATTATTCGTCGTAGTATTAGCAATTATTTTATTTTTATTATTTAGCAGCGTTATCTTTGCTCCAGTAATAAGTTCTAAACTGTTTTTATTTTTAACCAAACCCTGAACAAAAAACTGTTGAAATTGTGTAAAATAATAAATATCATCATTTCCCTTTCCACCAGTTCTGTTTGAAGAAAAGTAACCAGTTTCTTTATCCTCATCAATGATAAAAGCGAAATCATCTAAGTTGCTATTTATAACATCGCTTAAATTAACAGGTTTTGAAAAAGTTTGATTAGAAACTTCACTTTTAAAAATATCTAGACCTCCCAATCCAAAATGTCCATCAGAAGCAAAATAGATGGTATTATTACTGCTTACAAAAGGAAATTGTTCTCTAAATTCAGTATTAATTGTTGAACCTAAATTTTTTGGAGATCCAAAGGTTCCATTGCTTTTTATATCAACAACAAATAAATCGAAAGAACCAATACTTTCTGGCATATCAGAAGCAAAATATAGTTGTTTTTCATCCGCGCTAAGAGCAGGGTGAACAGTTGAATAATCATCACCGTTAAAGGGTAATTCAGTAATGTTTATCCATTTTTCATCAACAAGTTGAGCCCTATAAATTTTTAGGCGGGTAATTTTTTTATTGTCTTTACCTTTTTTACCATCTATAAAATTGTTTCGTGTAAAATACATAGTTTTGCCATCTTTAGTAAAAGTAGGATTTGATTCATGCATTTTGGTGTTTATGGCCTTTGAAAAAGGTTTTATATTCACCAAATCACCTGATTCAGTTTTCTCAGCTTGAAACAAATCTAAATAAGGCAGGTTATTCCAATCGTATAGTGAGCCTTCATTTCTTGTTGAAGAAAATACAATTGTATTACCGTAGAAGGCGGTACCAAAATCTGAACCTTCAGTATTTGAACTAATTTTATGCAGTTCATATGGCCTTTTTATGTTAGCATTCAAAGTTTCAAAATAAGGCAGTGTTGCAATATTTTCAGTGTTTTTTATTTGCTTTATGGCATAATATTTTTGAAGCCATTTATCAGCTTCATTAAAGCTGTTAATTCCTTTAAGTGTTTGTGAATAACGGAATAAATAAGTTGGATTTACCGTTTTTTCAAAATTAGAAACTAATATTTTATAATTCAATTCAGCCTTTTTCATTTCGGCATTAAAATAATAACAATCGCCCAGTTTTTCATAAATCTCTTGTGATTTTGGGTCTTCATTTTCGTACAATTCAGCGGCACTAACGTAAGCCCTTTTTTCAAATAAACTGTTGGCACGTTTTAAATTTTGTGCTACTAATAAAGGGGCCGAAAGAATAAGTATAAAAAATGTTATGAGTATTTTTTTCATGTTGTTAACGTTTATTAAAAGAATCTAGGCGATTTATCAAACCCTTTGTTTAAATTAAAACTATCTAAATTGTATAAAAGGAAAAATTCATGTGATCCAGAACTAAAGGCATCTAAGTTAGAAAGGGTGTAGTCATAAGCATAGCCAAGTCTTAATTCAGGAGTAATTGCAAAATTAATCATTCCTATTACAGCATCCTCTAATCGGTACCCAATTCCAAATTCTAATTTATTTTGATATAAAACGTTAGCAGTTAAATCTAATGCTATCGGAGCTCCGTTTACAGCTTTTGCCATAAAAGAAGGTTTTAATTTAAAAGCTTCATTAACATCAAAAACATAACCACCTGTTAAATAAAAATGTGGTTTTTGAATGTTTTGGTAGCTGCCATCTTCAGAAATAGCATGATCGGATTTTAATAAATAAGGTACAGAAAACCCAACATAGTATTTTTCAGTATTATAATAGATACCAGCACCTACATTAAAGTTTGACTGATTGATGTTTTCAGAAAAATTTGGATCTGTCATACCAGATTCAAAATCGAGGTTGGTAAAATCTACATTAAAAAAACTAACCCCGGTTTTTAAACCAAACGATAAATTACCATGTTCTTCTAAATCAAGTTTATATGCAAAATCAGCGAAAAGGTTGTTTTCTTTTACAATGTCGCCAATATTATCATTAACAAAGGAGAGTCCAACTTCAATTTGTTCATTTATTGGGGTGTGAGCAAAAAGATTTGTCGATTTTGGTGCGCCAGTTACATTTGCCCATTGCGTTCGATAGAGTAACCCCATATTATATACTCCTATGTTTCCTGTTGTGTAAGCCGGATTTATTACACTCATATTGTACATATATTGAGTATACTGTACATCTTGTTGCGACCACATTAAAGTAACCGTTAGAAGTGTAATTAATTGTAATAATATTTTTTTCATTTTTTATTATTTGTAATGCTAGTAAATTTAATGTTGAATTAATTGCTCAAATACAATCTATCTTGTAATGGTTTTCGATTGTCTTTATTAAAGTTTATAATGAAAAAATAAACGCCAGATGGAGCTAAATCATCATTTCCATTTAACCTACCGTTCCAATCAGGTCTATTAGCATCAGATGTATACATTAAATTACCCCAGCGATTGAAAAATTCCATTTTAAATTCGGGATATAGAATTCTTAAATTCTCAATGGTAAAAGTATCGTTAATTCCATCTCCATTTGGAGAGAATCCATCGTAAATTGTAATATCATATTCATCACAAGCTTCAAGAGTAACCGTTACTTCTAGTGCAGTTATACTAGAGCAGCCATCATTATCAGTTTCTATTGCGTAATAAGTTTCACCTTCAATTAAAAATTCTGATAAACTTAAAGCAGAACCATTAGGGTACGTATCATACCAAGTGATTGAACCATTACTTTGAGGAGCAACATTATTGTTTAAATCTTCAAGCGTAGGGTTATTTATTTTACAAAACTCATCACCTAATGAAGTTAATACTGGAGTACCAGGGTCTGTTAAAATTACATTAACCAATACTCTAATTGAACTGATACATCCTCCCGCATCATTAGTTGCAGCCCAATAACCGTTACCATTAACTAATAGTTCATTCGTATCTAATGGTGTAGTTTCAGTTTCAGAAATATACCAATAAACATTTCCAGAAGCTTCTATATTTCCAATAATTGGATGGTCTGAAGTACAAAAAGTTTGTGTGGTTTCATTAATAGTTGGAGGCGCTACATCAACAATTGAAACTGAGATAGCTAATCTTGCATTGCTTTCACAACCTGGTGATCCAACTTCAGCAGCATAATATGTACCGTTTGCTAAAGGTTCTGTTATGGATAAAACATCAGTTGATGTATTGGTGGCATACCATGCTATGGTGTAATTGGCGTTACTAGTTTGAACTTGTAGATCGCCAATTGTAGGGTTGGAAGCTAAACAAAACGATGGAGATAAATCTGATGTAGTTGGTGT
>JADWMI010000195.1 GCA_015767395.1 Bacteroidota bacterium
CAAGAAAACTTAACTTATCAGAAGCCTCCAAAAGAAATTTTGGAACTTGCTGAAGCTCCTTTAGCTCCATTAATGAGAATGGATGAAAAAGGTGAAAATTTTGTCTTTTCATACCGATCTAATTTTAAAAGTATCGAAGAACTTTCAGAAACTGAATTGCGTTTAGGAGGCCTTAGAATTAATCCAAAAACCAATATTAGTAGTCGCCAACGTTATTACACAAACATTAAAGTTAGAGTTGGGAGAAATAACGAGGAAGAAGCGCCAAGTGGCTTGCCTTCAATTCGAAGATTTTCTAATTTCTCTTGGTCTCCAAATCAAAAAATGATGACTTTTACCAATACTGTTAATAACGGTGTTGAACTTTGGTTATTAAATATTGAAGCTAAGACTGTAAAAAAAATATCAGAAGCTAATTTAAATGCAAATACAGGAAACCCCGTATCTTGGTTTAAAGACAGTGAAGCAATACTTGTTAATACCATTTCAAAAGATAAAAAACCGCTTATAGATACTAAAACAGCTGTCCCAACGGGCCCAACAGTTTCTGTGAGCGAAGCAGGTATAAAAGCACAAAATAGAACTTATCAAGATTTACTTAAAAACCCAAGCGATGAGCATAACTTAGAACAATTATTGGCCTCTGAATTATATAAAGTTTCTCTTGATGGACAAAAAACACTATGGAAAGGAAACGCCATGTACAATGACTTGTCTTTTTCACCTGATGGTAATTACATAATGGTAACCACAATAGAAAAACCTTTTTCCTATTTAGTTCCCTATAGACGTTTTCCGTCAAAAACAGTTATTTACGACACCAATGGAAAACTTGTTAAAAAATTGTTGGAAGTACCATTGATAGAAGATTTACCAAAAGGGTTTATGGCTGTTAGAACTGGAATGAGAAAAATTTCTTGGAGAAACGATAAACCTGCTACTCTTATTTGGTGTGAAGCCTTAGATGAAGGAGACCCTGCTAAAGAAGTTGAATTTAGAGATGAAGTTTTTGAAATGAATGCACCGTTTAATAGCGAAGCTAAATCTTTAGTAAAAACCATTGGAAGATATAGTCGTATTATTTGGGGAGATGAAAACACGGCAATTGCGAATGATTATTGGTGGAATACAAGAAATACAAAATTATACGTTTTCAACCCTTCAAACAATAACATAAAACCAACTATTATTTCCGATAGAAACTATCAGGACAGATATAATGACCCTGGGAGTTTTATCACGAAAAGAAATAAATTTGGACGTTACACCTTAGAAATGGTTAATGACAATGCTTATTTAATTGGTGATGGCTATAGTGAAAAAGGAAAATTCCCTTTTGTTGATGAACTAAACCTTAAAACTTTAAAAACCAATCGCCTGTATCAATCTAATTTAACCGATCAGATTGAAAGTATCAATGATGCCTTAGACATAAAAAAAGGAGAATTGGTCGTTAGAATTGAATCTAAAAATGAATATCCTAACTATTACGTTAGAAACATTAAAAAGCGCATTGGTTTAATTCCTTTAACACAATTTGATAATCCATATAAGAGTATCCAAGATGTTCATAAAGAAGTAATTAAATACAAACGAGATGATGGATTAGACCTTTCTGGAACATTATATTTACCTACAAATTATGAAGAAGGTAAAAAATACCCAATGGTTATGTGGGCATATCCTCGTGAATATAAAGACAAAAAAAGCGCTGGGCAAAGCACTTCAAACTCTAATAAATTTACATATCCATATTACGGTTCTCCAATTTATTGGGTAACACGTGGATATGTAGTTTTAGATGGCGCTGCTTTTCCAATTGTTGGAGAAGGTGACGCTCAACCCAACGATACTTTTATTAAACAACTAGTCGCAAATGCAAAGGCAGCTATTGATGCTGTAGATAATTTAGGATACATTGATAGAAATAAGGTCGCCGTTGGAGGACATTCATATGGTGCATTTATGACTGCAAATTTACTAGCCCATTCCAACTTATTTGCTGCAGGAATTGCCAGAAGTGGTGCCTATAATAGAACATTAACGCCTTTTGGTTTCCAAAGTGAAGAACGAAATTATTGGGAAGCACCTGAAATTTATTACAACATGTCACCATTTATGCATGCGGACACTATGAAAACACCTTTATTGTTAATTCATGGAGAGGCGGATAACAATTCAGGAACATATCCTTTACAAAGTGAGCGATATTTTAACGCTTTAAAGGGACTTGGAGCTCCGGTACGTTTGGTAATGCTTCCAAAGGAAAGTCATGGGTATAGTGCAAAAGAATCTGTTTTACACATGCTTTGGGAACAAGATCAATGGCTTGAAAAACACCTAAAAAATAAACCTGAAGAGAATAAAGTAAAAAAACAAGAAAAAGAATTAAAACAGTAATTTCAAAAACAAAAAGGCAGCTATTGGCTGCCTTTTTTAATATATTTTCATCACCTCTTCAATAGGTTTTCTTTTAATATCAGGTACGTATGTTTGTTCAGCCGCATAACCAACTGGCAACAATAAAAAGGCTCGTTCATTTGAAGGCCGCTCCAATATATTCTCTAAAAAACGCATAGGACTTGGGGTATGTGTTAAGGTTACCAAACCCGCAGTCTGTATTGCTGAAATTAACAATCCACAAGCCAAACCAACCGATTCATTTACATAATAATTTTGATGTTTTTTTCCTTCTGAATCAATTTCATAAGGTCGTTTAAAAACAATTATTAAATAAGGTGCAGTTTCTAAAAAAGGTTTATTTGCATCAGTACCCAAATGTTTTAAATCTTCTAACCATTCATCGCTCATCCGTTCTTCATAGCTTTTACGCTCTTCGGATTCAGCTGCCAATCTAATTTTCTTTTTTATTTCAGCATTTTTTACCACACAAAAGGTCCACGGTTGTTTATTTGCACCTGAAGGAGCTGAAGCCGCCGTTTTAATTAGGTTTTCAATAACTTCAATAGATATAGGTTTATCAGAAAAATATCGAACGGAACGACGTTTACGCATCAATTCAAAATAATTTTCACTTCTCTTCAACATCTCTTCTTCAGAATATGCTTTATGTTCATACCTAAAGTGCTTGTAACCATCAACTAAAATATAGTCATCCGTTTGCATAAAATATAAATTTTTAAAATCTAAAAGTACTAAATCTTGATTGCATTCGATATTAAAATTTGTCATTAAATATGTCATAGTGGCACATTTAAAAGTTTGGTATTTTTTTTGACTAATACATTAGGTAAAATTTAAATTAAAAAATATAAATATGACAACAGGAAATATTAATGTAACGGCTGAAAATATTTTTCCAATTATTAAAAAATTCTTGTATTCTGATCACGAAATATTTTTGCGTGAATTAATTTCGAATGCAACAGACGCTTCACTTAAACTAAAACACTTATCTACTTTAGGTGAAATTAAAGGAGACATTGGTAACCCAATGATTGAAATAAAAGTAGATAAAGATAAAAAAGAAATTAGAATTATTGACCAAGGTGTTGGTATGACTGGTGAAGAAGTAGAAAAATACATTAACCAAGTTGCTTTTTCTGGCGCTGAAGAATTTGTAGAAAAATACAAAGACAAAGTTGAAGATTCAGGAATTATTGGTCATTTCGGTTTAGGATTCTATTCTTCATTTATGGTGGCTAGTAAAGTTGAAATCTTTACAAAATCTTTTCAGGAAGACTCAAAAGCTGTAAGATGGGAATGTGATGGAAGCCCTCAATATACTATAGAGGAAACAGATAGAGCAGCAAGAGGAACTGAAATTGTTTTACATATTGACGATGATTCTTTAGAGTTTTTAGAAGAAAGTAAAATCAAAGAACTTTTAAGTAAATACAATAAGTTTATGCCTATTCCAATTAAATTTGGAATGCGTGAAGAAACTTTACCATTACCTGAAGGTGCTGACAAAGATGCTGAAGCAGAAAAAATTTCAGTAGATAATATTGTAAACAATCCTTCTCCAGCTTGGACAAAAAAACCTGCTGATTTAAACGATGAAGATTATAAAAATTTCTACAGAGAGTTGTACCCAATGCAGTTCGAAGAACCATTGTTTAATATTCATTTAAATGTTGATCACCCTTTTAACTTAACTGGAATTTTATATTTCCCTAAATTGAGTAAAAATTTAGACCCAACAAAAGATAGAATTCAACTGTATCAAAACCAGGTATTTGTAACTGATAATGTAGAAGGAATTGTACCAGACTTTTTACAAATGCTTCGTGGTGTGATTGATTCTCCAGATATTCCACTAAACGTATCTCGTTCATATTTACAATCTGATGGTGCTGTAAAGAAAATTTCAGGATACATTACAAGAAAAGTTGCTGACAAATTAGTTAGTTTGTTTAATAACGACAGAAAAGGTTTTGAAGAAAAATGGGATGATATTAAAGTAATTATTGAATATGGAATGCTTTCTGAAGATAAATTCTTTGAAAAGTCTGACAAATTTGCATTGTACCCAACAGTAAATAAAGAATATTTTACTTTTTCTGAATTAGAAGAAAAAACGAAGGCTATACAAACAGATAAAGACGGTAATTTAATAATTCTTTACGCTTCAAATGAAAAGGCACAACACAGTTATATTGATGCTGCAAAAGAAAAAGGATATGAAGTATTGTTACTAGACTCTCCTATTGTTTCTCACTTTATTCAAAAATTAGAAGGAAGTAAAGAAAAAATTCAATTTGTACGTGTAGATTCAGATCATATTGATAACTTGATTAAGAAAGATGACGATAAAATCAGCAAGCTTTCTGATAAAGAAAAAGAGGAGTTAAAACCAATAATTGAAGAAGTAATTCCAAAAGAAACGTATACTGTTCAGTTAGAAGCTATGGATTCTAATGCTAATCCTTTTATTATTACGCAACCAGAGTTTATGCGTAGAATGAAAGAAATGCAAGCTTCTGGCGGAGGTGGCGGAATGATGGGAATGGGCAATTTCCCTGACATGTACAACTTAGTAGTAAATACCAATAACGAATTGGTTGGTGAGATTTTA
>JADWMI010000196.1 GCA_015767395.1 Bacteroidota bacterium
CCTGTATAGCTTGCAAATCCATTGTTTGCGCTATAATTGAATTCATAAAACAACAATTCAATAAGGTGATAAGAATAAAATTTAATATTATTTTCATGAATTAACAATTCTAATGGATAGTGGTTATACAGCCGTTTTTTGAAATAGCGCTGGAACAGTTCGTAAAATCAGTTTGAAATCATACCAGAAAGAATAATTAACCCCTTTAAAGTGACTGGCATATTCGTTATCTAATCGTATTCTTTCTGCTTCAGACATACTACCGCCTTTTCCTCTTAGCTCTACCTGCCATAAGCCCGTAATGCCGGCAGGAGCTAAAAATCTTTTTGATAAGTTATCTGCTGTTAATGCTTCTGCCTCATAAACTGGTAAAGGCCGGTTGCCAACAATAGACATATCGCCTTTCAGAACATTTATCAATTGAGGCAATTCATCAATACTTGTATTTCGTATAAATTTACCCACACGAGTCACACGAGGATCATCAACAATTTTTACAAAAGTGGAGTTGTTTTTTTTCGTTTCGTTCTTTTGAAAATTGTGCCAATAATCGCAAACATCATAGGTGTCAACATACAGCAATGGCGAGCATGTTTCTCCTTGGGGTAATTTGGAGCATCTTGGACATGAAGTATCTAAATAATTAGTTGTTGGTTTTGAGATGGTATTGTATTGATTTTTTTCTGCAGCTAGTTTTTTTAACAACGCATCAGAACCAGTTCGCATTGAGCGTAATTTGTAAAAATCAAACGTTTTGCGCCCCACCCTTTTTGAAGAATAATACACTTTGCCTTTAGACTCCAATCGAATGGCAATAATGATTAGCAATAGAAAAGGAGCAGCTACTAGAAGCACACTAAAAGCCACAAAAATATCAAAAACACGTTTTGAAATGGGTGTTTGGTAAGCCTCGCTGGTCCTATCCTTGGAAGTTGTTGCGTTTATATTTTTTTTGTAGTCACAAAGAAATTGAATCCTGCTAAATAGGTTTTTTGGTAAGGCTGTTGAAGTCACATAAAAATCATCAACCCGTTTTTTTAATGCAAGTTTGAACACTTCACGGCTAAATTGTGTATCTAAAAGAATAAACGGTATCGCATTGTAAGCAACTTGCGCCCTTAACCAATCAAATAAGAACAAGCCGTCATTGCCCGGTAAATTAAAATCGCAAATGATAGCGTCGGGCTTCTCATTCGAGTTCAGGAAATTTACGGCTTTGATATTGTTATCTAAAACTGTAAGAGATACATGAGGTCGTTTCGGTATACTTTTTAGAGAATGGTTTTCATTTCCTACGTACATGATGTTTAAAAAAGATTTCATAATATTGAATTTTTTATTTAATTATTAGAGACACTACCATTTTATAGAATAATGAATGGGGAAAAGATTTTTTTTAACCAGTTCGTCTAGCTCCTCCGGATTAAAGGGTTTTGTAAGGTAATCTTGCGCACCTAGCTTATAACATTTTATGCGCTCCTTGCTTTCCGATTTGGCAGATAGCATTATAATTGGGGTATGCTTTGTAAAACCTCTTTCCCTAACTTTTGTTAAAAACTCATATCCATGCATGGTCGTCATTTCAATATCGCTAATAATAAGATCTGGAAGATTGCCTTCTAACCATTCAAGGGCATCAAAACCATCATTTATTGAAACAACATCATAGTCCTTGGAAAGAAAGTTCTCCAATAAAAGACATATTGTTAATTCGTCATCAACGACTAGTATTTTCTTATTCATCATTTTTATCAATTGTTATGTTAAAATCATTTTTCATTTTATGTATAATTTGAGCGGCCAATTCCACTACAGTATCAATTTTTAATTCTAATAGATTCATTTCAAACGCACCTAAAATCAGCACTTCTAAAATTTCAACTTCCTTTTCTAGCTTAACAGTCCCGTAATAAGTGAAAGACGGTTTTATTTTATGTACAATCGTTTTTATTTTTAACAGCTCATTTTTAGTGCCTGCCAACTTTAAATCTTCAATTGATTTCGAAGTTTGACTGATAAAAGCTTGAATCATTTTTTCAATCTGTTGCTCGTTTCCGCTACACATTTTTTCAATCAAAGACAAGTCATATAATTGTTCTTCAGGTTTATTTATATTCGTTTCCAATTTCATAATTAGTTGTACTTACGCTAGCATACACCATACTTATGCCAAAGATTAAAAAAACTTAAACGTTTGATTTACAGTGTTTTAAAATAGTTTTATTTGCTTCATATTCTCTATACGAGAATGCTTTTCCGAAAAATGGAATAGCTTGTTTTTAGGTATTTAAGCAATCAATAGAAGTCTTACTCATTTTTTTAATGAAAAATCACTTAGCAATGAATGCTTTATTTTTTTGATTGATTTTTCAACTGTATTTTAGAAAAGAAGGAAGCCGTAATAAAAATAGTTGTCCTTAACCATAAAATTAAATTGGAGTACCAAACTTTATGAATGTTAACAAATATCAAAAAATATTACAGCTTCAAACAGGGGGCTTATATCGGGGTTATTTTTTATAGTTTTTTTTAGATAACGGATTTAAAAAATTCAATGGTCTTTATGAGTCCTGCTTCAAGTTCTATTATGGGTGACCAATTGAGCTCTTTTTTTGCAAGTGAAATATCAGGTTGTCGCATCATAGGATCATCAAGAGGTAGCGGTTTGTAAATGATTTTTGATTTCGACTTTGTAAGTTCAATTATCTTTTTAGCGAGTTCCAAAATGGTAAATTCATTCGGGTTTCCCATGTTTATTGGACCTGTAACCTGATCAGATGAAGCCATCATCCTTATCATTCCCGCTACCAAATCATCAATATATTGAAAACTCCTTGTTTGCTGTCCTTCACCATAAATTGTAATATCCTGATTTTGCAATGCCTGAACAATAAAGTTTGAAACCACTCTTCCATCATCTGGATGCATTCGTGGACCATAAGTGTTAAATATTCGAATGATCTTTATCTTAACGTTATTTTGCTTATGATAATTTACAAATAAGCTTTCTGCAGCTCGTTTTCCTTCATCATAGCAAGAGCGTTCTCCAATGGGATTTACATGACCCCAATATGTTTCTGGCTGCGGGTGCACAAGAGGATCTCCATACACCTCACTTGTTGAGGCTTGTAATACTTTGGCGTTTATTCGTTTGGCAAGCCCCAGCATATTAATAGCCCCCATAACAGATGTCTTAACCGTTTTAATAGCATTGTATTGGTAATGAATTGGGGATGCTGGACAGGCCAAGTTATAAATCTCATCTGCTTCAATAAAGAAGGGTGCCGTAACATCGTGACGAATTAACTCAAAATAAGGGTTATCCAATAAATGTATGATGTTCTTTTTTTGACCTGTAAAGAAATTATCAAGGCAAAAAACTTCATTCCCTTCATTTAATAAACGGTCACATAGGTGAGACCCAACGAAACCTGCGCCTCCTGTGACTAATATTTTTTTTCGTATCATAATTATTTTAAACTATTGATTTAATTATTTATAAGTTGTATTTCTATGCCAGCATTAAGTTTTGTCGGAATAACTGTATTAGTTGTTCTTGTGTTAACTCCAATGCAGAAATAATCAAATCCATTTCGTTTCATTTCATCTTTGTCATAAATATTACGACCATCAAATACTGCAGGAAAGTTTAATAATTTACTGACAATTTTAAAATTTGGAAATTTAAATTCAGGCCATTCTGTTAATATTGCTAAGCAATCTGCATGTATTAGCGCCTCATGCTGATCCTCAAAGTAAGAGATGGTTTCGCCAAAATGATGTTTTGCCTCTTCCATAGCCACTGGGTCATACGCATGTACTTTTGCGCCAGCCTCTAAAAGTTTTTTAACGATTATCAAAGAGGGCGCTTCCCGCATATCATCAGTTTGAGGCTTAAATGAAAGTCCCCACAAAGCAATGGTTTTACCCTCCAAATCTCCATTAAAATATTTTTGAATCTTATTGAATATTACCAATTTTTGATCTTGATTCACTGCTTCAACAGCTTTGAGTACTCGCAGATCATAGTTGTGCTCTCCTCCCGTTCTTATCAAGGCCTGCACATCTTTTGGAAAACAAGACCCTCCATATCCAATTCCCGGATAAATAAATTTATTGCCAATTCTAGAGTCAGAACCAATGCCTTTTCTTACTTCATTTATATCAGCCCCTACAATTTCACATAAGTTCGCAATGTCATTGATAAAACTAATTTTAGCCGCAAGCATTGAATTTGCAGCATACTTAGTCATCTCCGCAGAAACAATATCCATAAATATTAAAGGATGTCCATTAAGTATAAATGGCTTGTATAGACTTTTCATGAGATCTTCTGCCCTTTTACTTTCTAGTCCAATTACAATTCTGTCTGGCTTTAAAAAATCATCAATGGCAGCACCTTCTTTAAGGAACTCTGGGTTTGAGGCTACGGCAAACTCAATGTCTAAGCTTCGCTTGTTTAATTCATCCTGAATGGCGTCCTTTACTTTTTTAGAAGTTCCAACTGGTACGGTGCTTTTAGTAACTACCAATAAATAATCATCCATATTTCTGCCACAATCACGAGCAACAGCAAGTACATATTTCAAATCGGCGCTGCCATCTTCATCTGGAGGTGTACCAACAGAAATAAACAAAACTTCACATCCTTTCATAGCTTCTGAAATATCTGTGGTAAAAGTCAAACGACCTTTTTTAACATTTCGGGTCAGCATCTCCTCTAACCCTGGT
The DNA here is from genome assembly GCA_015767395.1 of Bacteroidota bacterium. The sequence continues at coordinate 4,732 of JADWMI010000196.1, forward strand.
TCATAAATTGGTACAATACCCTTATTTAGGTTCTCAATTTTGTTATGGTCAATGTCAACACAAACAACATCAATTCCAACTTCAGAAAAACATGCCCCGGTAACAAGTCCCACATATCCACTGCCAACAATTACAATTTTCATAATTTTAAATTTTAGATTTACAAAGGATTTACAAAGCCAATGCCAAAACTTAACCATCTTACTCCCAGCGCTTAAGGATTTTTGTTTTGAATTAAATATTCCATAATATGGAATATATCTATATTTTGGATTTATGGTGAGCTTTG
>JADWMI010000197.1:0-3402 GCA_015767395.1 Bacteroidota bacterium
GTGAATGTGTTGGGCTTTCACCCCAAGCCTGAACAATAGCCTGATGTTCTTTTACTTTGGCTTTCTTTTTTTCCATTAATGGAATTAAACTTTCACCATCCATATTTTTTGGAATTGGCAAACCAGCATAGTCTAGAATTGTTGGAGCCATATCTATATTCCCAGTAATTGCATGGTTTCTCCATCCTTCATTTTCAGATTTTGATCCTGGCGCATAAATAATAAGTGGTCCTTTTGCTGCTTCTTCATAGGGCAATACTTTCCCTCCGAATGCATGTGCTCCTGTACTGTACCCATTATCTGTTGTATAAATAATAACAGTATTATCTGCAATTCCTTGTTTTTCCAACTCTTTCATAATCATCCCAACGGCAACATCAATACCGTAAATTAACTGATAGTATCGAGACATGGCATAATCAAAATTCTCTTCTCTCCAAGGCTCTCCAAGGCGTTGGTATTGTCTACCTAATTTTGCTTGTTCGGGTAAATGTTCAGCACCTGCCTTTCCATAATTAGGAGGTCTTGTAAATGTTTTGCCAGCATATATGTCATCGTATTTCTTATCAGGTGAAACAGGGTTATGTGGCGCTTTAAAACTCACAGACAAACAAAATGGCTCTTTTTTATTTGCATATTCTTGGATAAAATCAACTGAAGCAGCACCTAAGGCCTCAGAAACATGTGGATACTCTTCTGCATATTCTACCATGAACTCATTTTTTTTAGTTTGATAGTACCCTTGACCTGGCCATCCTTTCCACCAATCGAATTGATCCATTGGCATGTCTTCATTAGATTTGTAGCTAGAGTTTGCTTCTGTATCATCTTTAACCGCGTATCCAAACTTCCCTGCAAAACCCGTTTTATAACCAGCCTTTCTTAATAATACTGGATATGACTTTTGAAATTTTTCAGTTGTTAATGGCCCATGAGTAAAGTTACAACCTGTTTTAAACTCATACATACCCGTCATCATTTGTGCGCGACTTGCCATACAAATAGAAGTTGTATTATAAAAATTTGTAAAAACAACACCTTGTTTACCCAATTTATCAATGTTAGGTGTTTGTATTTCATCATTCCCCATAATACCTAACGCATCATAACGCTGATCATCAGTTAATAAAAAAATGATATTTGGTTTTGAACCTTTATTTTGAGCAATTGTATTTTGAACCATTAAACAGGCCAAAACAATCATTCCAACAAGTCTTAATTTACTTTTCATTTTTATTCTTTTTCTTCTTTTGTGATTTATCTTTTTTATTTTTATTCACTCCCTTTTCAGAAGGTTTTACAGCATCTATCCCAGACCATCTGTCAACAGGTTTAAATTCTGAAATATAATCTTTGCCGGCATGACTCCCTTTACAAGACAAGTTCCAATCCATAATGTGCTTATCCATTGCTTTTGACTCTTCAGTATATTGATCTATTAGGTTGTTTTCTTCAAACCGATCGGTTCTTAAATTGTATATCTCAGTCACTTTTTTGCCATGCGTCATATACTTTAAATCTCCTTGAATCCATACCGCTTTTCCTCTGTGCATAAAAGGCATTGGTTTTGTTCTTGAAGTTTCTTTTCCTTCTAACATTGGCAATAAAGATGTTCCGTCAATTGCACGATTATCAGGCATTTTTATATTTAAAGCATCCATAACAGTTGGAAAATAATCCAAAGTACCACTAATGTAATTGGTTGAAGATCCTGCCTTCACTTTATTTGGCCAAACAACAAATGATGGTACACCAACTCCACCGGAATACAAACTTCTTTTTCGCCCCCTTAAACCACCAGTTTTCCCAGGTTTATTGTCTGTTTCTACTTTCCCTTCAGGTCCATTATCACTACAGAACCAAATAATCGTATTGTCATCAATATTTAGTTTTTTTAAGGTTTTTTGTAATCTTCCTATTTGGTCATCCATTGCTGTAATGGCGCCATAATAATTTTGTTTACCTTCACTATACTGAGCATATTTTTTCTTATACTCTGGTCCTGCAATTACAGGTTCATGTGGTGTATGAAACCAAATAACAGATAAAAACGGTTGCTTTTTCGCCACTGCATTCTCAATAAAAGGCACTACACGATCCATGATAACTCTTGAATCATCGCCTTCTAAATTTTCGGTTTCCTCCACCCCATTATAATAATATGGATTGTTGTGATATCGACCTCCAACAGTTGGATTCCAAGTTCCCACAGCCGATTCTGTAACAAATGATTCGTCATAAGAATGGAAAGATGGTGGAGAGTAGTTTTCTAATGGTTTTCTTTTTGGTCCTTTTGGAGATTTCTCCTTATGTAATGTCCCTAAATGCCATTTTCCAAAATGTCCTGTTGTGTATCCCTGTTCTTTTAATATTTCAGGCAATACTATTTCTTGTTTTGGCATGTGCCCAATATTTGCTGAAAATATACCGTATCTAAAATAATGTCTTCCTGTCAAAACGGTTCCTCTTGTTGGGGAACAAACCGGACCACTCGCATAAAAATTGGTGAATTTCATTCCTGAAGCTGCTAAACCATCCATTGCTGGTGTTTGAATAATCTCATTTCCATTAAAACCTACATCGCCGTACCCCAAATCATCTGCCATAATTAGAATAATGTTCGGTTTATCTTGAGCCAAAACTGGCTTAAATCCACTTATTAAAAGGAGACCTATGAACAACTTTAAATATTTTTTTACACAAACTGAATTCAATATCATTACTAGATTTTTTATTTTTCTAAGCCTTATCCGTTCTATTTTTTTATCTTATTTTTTTATTTAAAATCGAACGAAACATTATTAACCGTTTTTAGTTATTCACACTCATTTATATTTAACAATTAAATCATTGCTTTACAAATCTAATAGCTTGAACATCGACATTTAAACCCCTATATTTTCTATCTTGCTTGTGAAATTCCTCGATGGTTGTTTTAAACTCAAATTCTTTTCCTGATTTAAAAACCACTGTTTGTGTTCCACTTTTCAGCATCATATTTCCAACAGATGCTTTTCCATATTTAAAATTTGATATTGTTTCCTCTTCATCCATAGTTTCATTTCCGTCAAACATTTCCTCAATTTCAGCAGTTTCAGGAGCTTTACCAAACAGTTTGAATGTCAATTCCTGACCTCCAACTTGAATAGCAAAATCTTTTTCGTCATATTTCATTCTATAAATCACTTGAACTTCATAAGTACCTTCATCTTCCAGTGCTATATTCCAAGACCTGTGATCATCTTTGATAATAGATCGATAGCTTGTCATTCCATATTTACCATGCTTAATCGCAGTTTTATCTCTCAAAATAATAATATTCTGATCATTTGGGTTTATTACAGGGTCTATTATATCAAGTTGGGCTTCATATTCAACAACAATAATAGATACGTTTTTATT
>JADWMI010000197.1:3412-5012 GCA_015767395.1 Bacteroidota bacterium
CATTCTCAATTACGTTCAACGCTATTTTTGATACAGCTGAAAGATGATATGCTTTTGTTACTGTGTTTTTTAACCCAGGTATTTTCAAATTACCGTCTTTTGGCCAGTCAAAAACATGAAAATACAGTTTATGAGAAGTTGGTTTTACAGAACTATATCCCCATTTTAACATTTTAAAAGGATTTACTTCTGTTTCAAATATTGCTTCATTGTGTATTTTCATCCATTCTCCAACTCCTTTTAAAACATCTTGCTCATAAGCCACCACTGTCCCATCACTTTTTGGACCAATATTCAGTAAATAGTTTCCACCCATACAGGTAATTTTCGATAGGTTTCTTATTTGCTTTTTTATTTGCGTTGGAAGTGGCGCTCCTTTTACCCAAGATTTATACCCCCAAGTATGATAAAACGTACCTGGCGTTTCCCAAGCTACATCATAAATAGGCACATCAGGTAAATGGTTATCGGGCATGGTAATAAAATCACCTTGATTGTTCATTACTCTTCCATTAATTAAGCAATTTGGCTGTAATTCCTTCACTACATCTCTAAAACGCTTGCTTTGTGCTGCAGTTGGCTCTCCCATATCAAAAAACAACTCAACAATCTCACCGTAATTACTTAGCAATTCTTTTAATTGCGCTACCTGGTAATCTTCATTTTCTTTAGAGACTTTTCCAAAAACTGATAATTTTCCATCAGTTGGATTTCTTTCTTGTGATTCACCATTAAAATGCCAATCGGGTGTTGAATAATACAAGCCTAATTTAAGTCCATTATTTTTACAAGCTTCCGCCAATTCCTTCAATATATCTTTTTTGTAAGGCGTAAAATCAACAATATTATAGTCTGTAACTTCAGACTTAAACATGGCAAATCCATCGTGATGCTTAGAGGTAAGAATTACATATTTCATCCCTGCATTTTTAGCCAATTTTACAACTGCATCTGCATCAAAGTTTACAGGGTTAAATTGTTTAGCTAATCCTTCGTAATCGGAAATAGAAATATCGGCATGACGCATTATTTGCTCTCCTAATTTTTCAATTTGTTTACCTTCCCACACACCTGCAGGAATTGAATATACTCCCCAATGAATAAACATTCCAAACTTCATTTTTTGCCAATCTTTTAAATACGATGCATCGATTTCGGCTGGTATATTTTCAGCTATTTTTTGGATTGGTTTATTTTGACAGCCAAAAAGCAAGACCAAAAAACAAATTAGTAGGAGGTTATTAAATTTCAAATTATTTTTCATTTTGTATTATTTTAAGGGTTATTTTTTCTAAGGTAAATTTAATTTAATATCTTAAGAATAATTAGCTCTATTATCCCAAAAACTAGTATAAATATTTCGTAATGACATTGGTTTCTGGTAAGTACTCATAAAAAAAGGAATCTTTTAGGATTCCTTTTTTTTTATTAAACTCACACCTTTATTTCATTTCGATTCAACGAAAACGAATCATTAATCTTTAAATGTTTTTTTACTCCCTGTATTTGATATTGGAAATGTTCCAGGTAAATCTTTTATATACTTTTTTAATTCACTTTTCATTGCTTTAATTTTTTCTTTCTGCATCAAATCATTGTA
>JADWMI010000198.1 GCA_015767395.1 Bacteroidota bacterium
TCACATTTTTCATTTATAATAGTAGGGTCGTTACAATCAGGCCATGTTCCTGCACCAAGAAGTGCTTGTTTTACATTTTCAACCCATTTACCATAGTCGATAGTACCATCAGGGTTAAAATTCACAACTGAAGAATCATCTGTTCTTTTATGGATGGTTTTATTAGATTTGTTTCCTGCATCCCAAGCAGCAAAAGCAAACCCGCGATCAATTGCTTGTTCAGCTAAATAACGGTGATACGTTACCCTGGAAGCCTCTTCAGGGCCTCCAAAATCACCATAATTTCCTGTGCTATAATTATATCCACCTTCATTATCAGCACTAAACTCGCCTAATAATATTGGAATTTTATTGGTGGTTGCCCACTCCTTTACTTCATCAAAATTTTCTCTAATTGTTGTTTTGTCAGACTCACTTCCCCAAACAAAAACATCTTTCCCCTCTTTTGAAGAACTTGTAAAATTGAATGGTTTGTAGTAATGAAATGTGGCAATTAAGTTCGTGTTATTGGCAATTATTTCAGGATCAATTTGTAGTGGAGCTTCATAAGCGTTTTTACTTCCCCCAGTTAATACGATAAATCGAGTGGTATTGTTTGCGCCTGAATTCCTTATAATATCAATAATACCTGTATTTAGCACATCCATTTCAGAAGCACTTACTTCAAAATAGGGTTCATTTACTATTTCAAATAGTAGATTTTGAGAATAATTTTTAAATCTGGTGGCAATAGCTGTCCAAATAGCATTAAATTTTTCAAGGTCTGCTTTTCTTTTAGCTGAAGTAGGATCTGTATATTGGGTATTACCACTCTTAAAAGTATGTAAAAACTCATTTTTTAAATCGCTTCCATGAAAATCTATGATGGTAACTAGGTTATTGTTTAAGGCCCAATTAATAATTTGTTCAAGCCTATCTAAATAATTGGAATCAACGACATAATCACTTAAATTTCCGTCATATTGGTTGGCAGTATTGGCAGCACTGGAATAACCTGAAGTATCCCCGGTGGTTCTAATTCCAAAGAAATCCATTGGAATACGAACGTTTGTAAAACCTGCTTCAGCAACATCTTTAAAATATTGTTCAGTCGCTTTTGAAGACCAGTTGCCTTCAACAGGGGCACTTAAAACATTTCCTAAGTTAATGCCGCGCCCCATTTTCTCAACCATTTCATAGCCTGTTGTATAAGAGCGTTCATAAGCACCAATATCAGCAGATCCATCATTTCTTGGGTTTCCAAGAATATCGAATAATTCAATTTGAGTTGTAGTACTGGCATTCAGTGCAGGTGAGTTTTTTGAAAGTACAAAGTTTAAATTGGCTGCATTTTCAAATAATGGATCAGCTGCTACCCATCCATTGCCAATATTTCTAGCGATGTCTTCAGCGCCATTTTCATTGTATAAAATATTTGATTCCACTACCATATTGGTAACAGGGTTGGCTAAAATACCCAGCGCCCAATGGTCTGGTTCAGCATAGCTAATATTGTTTTTTACCTGAACATCATCAGCGTTATTGATTCCAATTCCTCCAGCAGGACCGTCATTAGTAGTTCCATTTTTGTACAAGGTATTGTGTTCAATAATGGCTCTATTTGTAAAATGACAAACGATTCCTGACGCTCCGTTATAAGCAGAAACATTGTTAGAAATTTTAATGTATCCGTGATCATAAGTTGTGTTTCTAGTTAAAAACAAGCCCGTTCCTTCATCAATAACAAAGGTTAAAAAATCTTTAGATGGTGCATAAGAAACCATTCTGTTTTCATTGTGATGTACATAGTTGTTTTCTAAAATAATTTTAGGGCCAGTAAAGGTGTCCCCAACGGGAATAACGGTTGCTTCAGCCACTGTAACTGCCCCTGAACCAGCCGTAGTGTAAAATGTACAATTATACACTTCATTGTTTGAAATGGTCACATAATCGCTACCGTTCGCTCTAATTCCAGAACCAGGTGTGTCTCTAACAATATTATTTCTAATGATGATGTGGTGTGATTTACTAGCTACAATTCCTTTACCCGAATAATAACTAGGTTTTTGTAAATTTTTAGATATTTTTGGAATTTTATCACCTCTATTGTAAGGAGAGGGGTCTGGATAATTGATTCCTATTTCATCTTCTAAATTATAAATGAGTCCATCTGCTTTATCAATATAAAGCCCCCAAGCATCATCAGCTTCAGTTTGTGTTATTTTGCCTGAAATTCCTTTGACTTCAAAGCCTTCAAAAATAATGTATGAAGCATTTGAAAGTAAAACACCATAAGTAGCATCAAATTCCAGTATAACATGGTCTCCATGATAAGGCATAAATGTGATGTAATTGTCAACAGTTCCATTCGCTGTAATTTTCAATAAATTATTGCCATCCCAAATATCATCATCATTAAAATCATTATTTCTATAAGTGCCTTCATGAACATAAACAGTGTCACCTGGCTGTGTATTATCTGCAGCCTGCTGAATTGTTTCAAAAGGGTTTTCAATAGAGCCATCACCAGTACTATCGTTTCCATTTATGGCTACATGTATGTTGTTTTGCCCGTTTAGTAAAAAAACGCTCAGCAACCCTGCAATTATTGTAAAATATTTAATAGCACCCATTTTTACTTTTCGATTTTGAACTTATCAATTTTTAATGTTGAGTTTCCAGTATATACTTCGTAACCGGCATTGATACTTTTTAACCAAGCATTGTCTAGTGCGATGTTGTTTTTTGCCAATTCCAAGTATTCAGCAGGTATATTGGCATATTGCATCAAATTTTTACTTGCATTGATAATATTTTTTACGTTTACTTTTAACACTGGGGGAAGTTCACTGTTTTCAAAAGGGATAAATTTCACATGTGCCTTGTTGTTTTTATCTCCTGCATTGATGAAGAATTTATATCTAACCGCATAGCCATACTTTTTTCCATCAATTTCCAATTCATAAGGCTTTAAACTACCATCAATATTCCTAGCAAAATACCAATGTGTAGTACTAGTTCCTATTGGTTTGTCATCAACACTATCATCAAATCTATGGTACTGGTGCATCACAACTAAATCATAATCTCTATTAGCATTATTAGGCTCACTGGTTTCTGTCCCGTAATTATCAAAAATAAAATTGATGGAAGCCATCCATTTATCATCATCATCCCTACCATTTATTTGACTTGTTTCCCATTCAAAACTTAGGGTATTTGAAATGTCCTTAATTTGGGTTGGCATTCCTACAGTGTTTTTATCTCCAGAAATCCAGCTACCACCGCTTTTTACTCCACCAATTGTTACGTTAGGATATGAGTCCATTCCGCTACCGCCTTCATCTACATATTCTAAAATATAGCTACCTCCAAAATCTGCATTGAATTTTTCAGCATAGTAGTACATCGTACTGAAATTCTCATCCAGATAATTTTTTAATGCGTATGAATTAAAAATGGTGCCAGAACCATGAAAATAAATTTTCTCATAAACAGGTTCAATAACTTCTTCTTCCTCTTCTTCAATAGTTTCCTCCACATATGGCTCAATTGAGTCTTCTCCGCAACTAGATAAAATAAAAAGAAAGGCTGCTAAAAAAATTATATTCAATGAGTTAAAATGTGTTTTCATAATTTTCTAATCTATCCTATAAAGGAGTATTAATATTGGGAAAAACAAATTTACGGAGCGCATGAAAAATTTATGGCAAGACATCATTTTTAAATAGGGAGATATGGTTATTAATTGAAGATTATTTAATACCCAATGCCTAAATAATTATTTATAAAAAGTACTAATTCACAATTATTTTTTTCGTGAAGTGCATACCATCTTCTGAAATTATTTTCAAGATATAAATACCTTCTGATAAATTTGAAACATCTATACTTCCTTGAAAATAAGAATTCTGATAAACCAATTCACCCAATATAGAAAACAATTTAACTTGTTGAATGGGTTGCGGTGAGTTGACATGAATTAAATTATTTGAAGGATTTGGATATACTTTAATTGTATTGGTAATAACATCGTCAACCGACAATACCTTCTGCACCATGGTGATATCTGCTTGGTTAAATCGGACCGCACCGTAGCCGCTTGTTACTTCAAGTCCTAATTGAATATGAGAAATAGATTGCGCTGGATTTATATAATCAGCATCAATAAACCTATTGAACTGCTCTTTTATATCCAGGGTTCCACTCAACAGTTTCTCATTGTCTTTTATAATTACACGTCGCCATTCATATCCCGTATCTAAATCTATGTTATAACGCCAAGCAAACGGTTTATCTCCAATAAAGGTGTCGGTTAGTGAATAGGTATATGGTGGAATCCAAGTGCCCCTTTGATCAAAAACAAAGAAAAAATCACCATCATTTTCAGAAAAGTTAGATAATTCGGTTTCGTTAGTTAGAAACATATTCATAGCTATTTTAAATTCTTCGTTTCCAAATAATTGTTCAAAGTCAAAATCTAAATTTAAACTAGTTAAAGAATTAATTTTAAAGGGAAACCCTTCTAAATCTTCTCTTTCATTCTTTCTATTTCCCCAAAAAATATTAAAATAATTCCAAACAGAGCTTCCTCCATAATCTTTTGCTTTTGAAGGTGTGTCCCATAAAAAAACAGTTTCATTGTGATTGTCTTCTTTGTAAATAGTGGCCATTCTAAAATCTACATTAGGAATGGCAGTTCCTTTACCCCATAAATTATTATATGCGGTCCATTCACTACTTGTGTATATAAAAGTTTCCTTATGCGCGTCTAAAACCTTATAGGATGGATCTAAGTTCTCAATAAAATAATCATAACCATCAACAATTTCAATGGTGTAATTGTTTCCTGAAGCACTTATTTGAAGCAGATCAGTATGAATTATGTTAAACGTATCAGGTATTGTATTGTTGATTGTAATAATTCCAGTGCTGCTATTGATAGTATAGTATGAATTATTGTTTCCTGAGGTTATGCTGTAAACAACACTACCTTCATTGGCATCGTTAATA
>JADWMI010000199.1:0-1793 GCA_015767395.1 Bacteroidota bacterium
AAATCCTTTATTAGCACAACAGAATCTCCATTTTGTAAAATAACACCATTCACATCTCGGTGAATCACTTTATTTTCCTCCTCTTCACCTTCACCTGTAGCCTTCGCCCACTTTAAATTTTCTTCATCTAAATATAGCATATCTAACAAATCCTGAGGCCAACCTTCCGCACTTAAACGCGTTAACATACGCCAAGCAACCACTTGTACTGCAGCAACTTCACTCCACATGCTATCATTCAAACAACGCCAGTGATTTACATCTACATTATCCGGATTTTCAATTTGATCTACACAAGTTTCACAAGCTAAAATACTATCATCAACTGTTCCAACAGGCATTGGTGGAACTTTATACATACTTAACTTTTTATCAGAAGCACACAACTCACATTTAGACCCGCTACGCTCTTGTAATTTCTTTAAAACATCCATTTATTTATTTTTAGAATTGCAAAAATACATTTATTAATTGCAATCACAACCTTAATAACATATCAAGTTTTTGGGCGTTCCCTTTCAGGTCGGGCTGTACGTTTTATCTTTTTGGAAACTTCGACTCCGCTCAGTCACCAAAAAGGATATCACTTCCATCCCTAACGCAATAAGAACCTTTAAATCAAGTTTATAATAAAACAACTTACATTTTAACACTTCTCTAAGATAATAATACCTCCGCTTTTACGTTATTTGCATAACCAACTACTATGTTATGATTAAAAACTTCTTCTGGATGTGTTCCGGTGCAGATACCGACATTCTACAAAATAGCTCAAAGTCCGAACAAACTAAATACGCTGGTATTGGCGGAACCGTATTTTTTACGGCCGTTATGGCTTTTATCGCAGCCAGTTATGCTTTATATACCGTATTTGACAATTATTTTTCAGCCATCTTTTTCGGATTGGTTTGGGGGCTACTCATTTTTAATTTAGATCGCTTTATTGTCTCAACCATTAAAAAAAGTGACAACAAATGGAAGGAAGTTTTACAAGTAACTCCTCGAATTATTTTAGCTGTTATCATTGCTGTTGTTATCTCAAAACCATTAGAACTAAAAATATTTGAAAAGGAAATCAACCAAGTTTTACTCACTCAAAAAAACGATTTAACCTTAGCCAATAAGACGCAAATTGCCGATCAGTTTACACCAGAAATTACGGCTATCCAAGCTGAAATAACACAATTAAAACAAGAAATTGACACCAAAGAAATTGAAACAAATGCTTTGTACGACACCTACATTTCAGAAGCTGAAGGTACTGCGGGAACAAAACTCTTAGGGAAAGGACCTGTTTATAAAGAAAAACGTGAAAAACACGATGCTGCTTTGTCTGAATTGCAACAACTAAAAACGGACAATAAAACCAAGATTACTGAAAAAGAAAGTCAGATTTCTCAGTTATCTATTCTTCAAAAAGAACAAGAATCAACTACTCAACCAATTATTAACGGTTTCGACGGATTGATGGCACGTATAAACGCCTTGCAAGAATTACCTTGGCTACCTTCATTTTTTATTTTTCTGCTGTTTTTGGCCATAGAAACTTCTCCTATTTTCGCCAAATTAATTTCACCAAAAGGCGAATACGATTTAAAGCTACAAGACATTGAGAGTGCTGTTAAAAGCTGGGTGATTCAAAAAGAAAATCAGCGATTGCATGTTTTAACTACCGACAATACTTTGAACCAAGCCATTTACAATGAATTGGCAGAGGAAGCAGCATTATACAATTACAAAAAGCAAAAAGCACGAGAAATTTTACAAATGCAAGCCGATGCTTTTCATAAAAG
>JADWMI010000199.1:1893-4987 GCA_015767395.1 Bacteroidota bacterium
CCAACCAATGGATTTATTGATAAAAAATTCTTTTGAACCCAACAAATAGTTAATGGAATCACTTAATATTTGAGTATCTATATCTTGTTTATATTTTAGCTGAAATAACAACGTCGATCGCTGCAACCAAATATTTCCAGATGCCAGCCATTTTTTAACATAAACAGTTCTTTGCTCTGGAAATTTTTTAAAGTAGGCACCCATTAGCTTTACAGCAATAAAATCAACCGTATCCCACCAAGATTTATGCATTACCATATATTCAAATAACGCAATATCTTCTTTATCCAATTGTTTTACATACTTAAATACCAGTTCTTGTCCAAAATATTGAAAATCCCGTTGTGATTTATTCCAGAAATCTTTTACCAATTCAGGTAAGATTTCCTTTTTCGGTAGATATTTCTTCATTAAAAAAGGTTTTTGAATTTCTCGCCGTTCATTAGCTTTCAATCCATAATACTCAAACTGATTTCTCATATATGCTTTTTGCGCTAAAGCAATCTTCACATTTTCATTTTTTTGAAATTCAATTTCTAATGTCTGTATGAATTCTTTCATTGTGTATTTTTATCCTCTAAAGGATAAATGGTTGTACTATACCCCATCCATTTTTGCAATTTGGTATATATTACCTGCTTATCTTCTTCTGAAAAACTTTGAATTCGTGTACTGTGCGAACCACCTTTCAAAATCATTTTTAAAGCATTTACATGTGGTTTAGGAGTTGGTGCACAGGCGCCCCAAGGATCATATTCTCCATAAATATATAAAATCTTATTTCCTTTATTTTCGGCATAATCACGCACCTCTTTTATGTAAATTGGATTGTAGGTTAAATCCACATTTTTTGGTGCAAAACGTAAATTTGTTGGTTCGTGAACTACTTTTAATAAATCTTTTACTGGTGTTGTATCAAAACCATAGTAACCCAGTTCAACCATATGTTGATAATAGGAAGGCAATAAATCATAGTAAGTAGTATCGTTATAAAAACCAATTCCGACTACCTTATTCACATATTCAAATAATTCTTTTGATGTGGAATTTTCATTTGGAATCTCCTCACATTTTCCATCCCATTGCCAAAACGAAAAAGGAAATTCTAATACTGCATATTCCAAAGCTTCCTCACTTGAGACTTCAGTAAAAGTCATGTTTTTTAAAGCTGCATAACTAGAAATTTCTTCAAGCACTGCTTCTCTATTTTCCAGTAGCAACCGTTGAAATTTTTCGATTTTATTTCGGCATTCATCACTTCCAACAGTATTTATTAACGCTTGCGTTCTAGGGTCTTCTTGCGTATTGATCAATGGCGCCACATATGGGATGGCAACCCTTACATCCCAAGGATACTTTGATTTATATATTAGCACCGTTTCTCCACCTTTACTAATACCTGTTGAAACCCATTTCCCAGTATACAACCTTTTTAATTTAGTTACCAATTGATGGTAATCTTCAACCGCCTGATCATTTGTCAAGTATTTCCACGGAATAGAATCTGGTCTTGATTTTCCATAAAAACGATATTCAACTTGTACCTGATTGCCTTTAAATATTTTACTAACCTCATATGTTCTTGGCTTCGCATTGTAACCTTCGGTAACCAAAACTACTGGAGCCGTTTCATTCACATGTGACACATACACATAATGTTTAAAGGTGCCAGCTGCAGGGTCTTTATGATCTAAAGGCTCGTTTAAAACAAGCTGAAAAGCCTTCGTAAAATGATCTTTGGCTTCCATTTTTGTAATTTCAGCACTTGGAAATAATTGTTCCAATTTTTGTTGAAAAGTTAAGATTTCAATCGGTTCTAACTTAACTGTTTTACAGCCTGCAACACTAAAGCCAATAATTACAAAAAAGACAAGGGATTTAAAAAATTTCATGTGTGATTAAGATTTATTTGAAGTTTAAAGATCGTTGTTGAACAACCCAATTAAAGGTATTTTATTAACTTCCTTTCGTGTTATTTTATCAAAAATAGTGATAAATAATACATTGGAAAGATTAATTAGTACATTTATAAAAAGATAGCATTTCAATGAAAAATATTGCCCTAATTGATGATGAATTTATTAATGACAATACAGATTTTTCTGAATTAATTACTGAAATAAAATTAGCCTTTACAATTGATACTGTTGATGTTCCACAACGGCATCATCATGATTTTCAAAACCCTAAAGAAGGGATTGATTCCACTTTATTATTAATGCCTGCTTGGAATCCGAGCAAAGAAGCTGGCGTAAAAATAGTAACAGTAAGTCCTAATAACGGGAAATTTGATTTGCCATCAATTCAAGGAACCTATATCTATTTAGATGCTCACAAAGGGACCGTAAAAGCAATTTTAGGAGCAAAATCCTTAACTGCAAAACGTACTGCTGCTGCATCAGCCTTAGCGGCTTCTTACCTTGCCAAAAAAGATGCATGTTCGTTATTAATGATTGGAACTGGTGCCTTGTCTAAAAATTTAATATTGGCACACGCAAGCGTTAGACCTATTAAAGAAGTATATGTTTGGGGAAGAAATATTGAAAAAGCACAAAGTATTTGTAACGAATTAGCCAACGAAAATTTCAGCATAAAACCTGTTGAATCTATTGAAGAAAAAATTTCAGCAGTTGACATTATTTCTTGTGCAACACTTTCAAAAACACCATTAATTTTTGGCAACTATTTAAAACCTGGACAACATATTGATTTGGTTGGTGCCTATAAAAAAGATATGCGTGAATCTGATGATGTTGCAATTAAAAAGTCATTGGTTTTTGTTGACACCTATAAAGGTGGATTAAAAGAAAGTGGCGATATTGTTATACCAATTCAAAATGGAATTATCTCAGAAACAGCTATTAAAGCAGATTTATTTGAACTGTGTTCAGGTAAAAAACAGGGGAGACAAAATGACCAAGAAATTACGTTGTTTAAATCCGTTGGTCATGCTTTGGAAGATTTAGCTGCTGCCACCTACTATTTCAAAAAACTCAAGAATGAGTAAAACCTATCAAAACATATTAAATAAAACAGCGCTTATACCAAACAAAAATTGGTTACAAATTAAAACCATTGATATGCACACGGGTGG
>JADWMI010000200.1:0-1947 GCA_015767395.1 Bacteroidota bacterium
TGAAGTATTTCTTTAATTAACTTGACATATATTTCTGTTTTACCGCTACTTGTGATTCCTTTCAGTAAAACAGTTTGCTTTGAATTAAAGGATGTTTTTATTTCATCATAAGCTTTTTGTTGATGCTCGGTCAACTCTTTTATTTCAGCAGTTTTACCCTTAAAATTGATGCGATCTTTTTGAATAAAATAATACTCAAACACCCCCTTATCAACCAATGCTTTTATGACTGCCAAAGATACATTTGAAACCTCTTGAAGTTGTGAAACTTTAATGGGTTTTTTAGTGCTCAGTAATTGAAAAAAACGCAATACAACTTCACGCTGTTTTTTAGCATTTTTCACCAATTCTAGTAATTCTGAAAGCTTATCTGAACCCTCCCAAGCTTCACATAACTGTATATATTTAACTAATTTTGGTTTGTATTGTTCATAAATTTGCTCTTTAATGCTAATTACACTTTTTTCTAGCAATGTTTTAATAACACTAAATACATTCTTTTTACCTAAAATATTGATAATTTGACTGATACTCAAGCTTGATTGATGCTGCAATGCCTCAAAAATCAAAAATTCATCATCGGAAAGCGATGATTCTTCCAAAAACCCAGGAACCTGTAAAATTTCTGTTTCACTTTCTAATAAGAATGCCGATGGAAGCGCTGCTCTAAAAACATCACCTAAAGAACATAAATAATAGGAAGCAATCCATTCCCAATGTTTTAATTGAATTTCATTTACAATAGGAGTTTCATCTAAAATTTGATGGATTTCTTTGGCTTCGTAACCCACAGGAGCCTCAGAATGAATGGCATATACCAAAGCCGTATAAATCTTAGATTTTCCGAATTCAACAGCAACTCGCATTCCTTTTTTCAAATAAATAGATTCTGCTTCGGTTATTTTATACGTAAATAACTTTTGCAAAGGAATGGGTAATATGACGTTTATATAATGAATAACGTTTTTTTTAATTAATTATAACTTCATACAAAAATACTTATTTGAGTATTCTATTCATATCAAAAACTAAAAATTAAGCAATTAATTTTTTACCTGCTATGAATCAAGCATTTACAACTGAGTCCTTTTTTTGGCACGCTGTTTGTTTTATAGTAAGCGTTAGCACTAACCAACTAACACAAGTATAAACCTTAAAATCTTTTATTATGAAAAACACCCTATTCACACTCGTAACTTTTTTATTGGTTGGCTTTGGATCTTTAAATGCAACCAATACCGATGCCACTAATAGCTATTACAATAATGGTTATGGAAACGCCTTCACTTTTGTTGAAAGCGGTATTACATTTTCGGTTTTTCAAAATGGAGAATTTGATTTTTACTTAAACAGAACAAATAATTTTAATATAAACTATCAAAGTTCAAATATAAATATTAGTTTTAATTCTGGTTATAACTATGATGCCTATGTACAGTATGATAACTATGGTGCTGTTATTCAAGTTGAAAATATACCTGTATATTATGATTATTATGGACGCATAAGTCAAGTTGGAAACATTTACATTAATTATAGTAATGGTAGGGTTGTAAGATTAGGCGGAATGAACGTGTACTACAATAGCTACGGTCAATATACCTATTACAGAGGTTATATTAATATGTACAACCGAAATTATGTTTATCACCCATACCACAATTACTTTGCTAGACCGCATTACGATTATAGAGTTGTAAGCTATAAACCTTATAGACATCATTATAAAGAACACCGTTATGCTTACCATAGAGATCAATCAAAAAATTACTATTACAAAAATAATAGTAAACATTACAAAACTGAATCTCACGGTAAATACGATAGTAAGCGAAGTAATTCAAGTTCAAAAAGACAACGAGTTGCGACAAATTCTGTCCCAAAAAGAAACAATGATTACCTAGCTACAACAAGTAGAAGAAGCACTTCAAGTGCAGCTGATTTATT
>JADWMI010000200.1:2047-4981 GCA_015767395.1 Bacteroidota bacterium
TTTTTTAGATATTATAAAAGTTAATCTTCTTCTGTATTTTGAGTTTCTTCAATTTCTTTAGGTATATTTTTTGAAGCTTTTCTACTTCCAGCATACATATCATACCGAACAAAACGACAATCCAAATCTCCATTTTTTAAAGGTATTCTTTTTGAAGTTTTTAAACCAACATGCTTCAAAGCTTCTAAATCGGATGTAATAAACCAAACGGTAGAATCTGGGTATCCGTGTTTTAAAGTATCTCCAATGCTTTTATAAAATTCTTTAACATCAATATTTAAACGTTCACCATAAGGAGGGTTAAACAAAATAGTAGTTGCACCAAAAACTTCTTTCATTGAATTGAAAAAATTCACGTGATGAACTCCAATAAATTCATCTAAATTGGCATTTTTAATATTGTCATTTGCTTTTCTAATAGCTGATGGTGCCTTATCAAAACCCATAATTTTAAAATGACAATTACGTATCTTTTTCAACAACGAATCTTGTATAACAAAAAATAAATCTTCATCAAAATCTTTCCATTTCTCAAAGCCAAACTCTTTTCTATTGATATTTGCAGGTACATTGTTTGCTATCATAGCGGCTTCAATTAATATTGTTCCGGAACCACACATAGGGTCAATAAAATTACAATCTCCTGTATACCCAGATAGTAAAACCAATCCCGCTGCTAAAACCTCATTAATTGGCGCAATATTCGTAGCACTTCTATACCCTCTTTTATGTAGTGATTGTCCTGAACTATCTAATGAAACCGTACATAAATCGTTTAAAATATGGACGTGAATTTTTACATCAGGATGGTCAACATCTACATTTGGACGCTTGTGATATTTATGTCTAAAATAATCTGCTATCGCATCCTTAGATTTCAATGAAATATAATGTGAATTTGTTGTGAAATTTTTCGAGTTTACAACAGCTGCAATAGCAAAAGTACTATCAACATCCATTTCTCGCTCCCAATTCATCAACATCAATTTTTTATACAAATCATCTTCATCAAAAACTTTAAATCGTTTTATAGGCTTCAAAACTCTAATAGCGGTACGCAAAGCAATATTTGCTTTATACATAAAGCCTTTATCCCCAAAAAAAGAAACATTTCGAACACCAACTTCAACATCTTGAGCTCCTAAGTCACGAAGTTCTTTAGCTAAAACTTCTTCCAACCCAAACATTGTGGTTGCAGTCATTTTAAAATTATGATTCATCATTAAATTGTTTTGTGCAAAAGTACTGAAATAATAAGATACAGTTATGGCTTGCTGTTTTTAATATTAAATTTCATGATTCTTTGAAAAAAGATGCAAACCAATTAATAATATCTATGTTCAATTGCAGTAATAAGGTAAGTTGGGTTTTTAAAACTTAATAATATGCCCAATTATTGCAAAAAACAGTACTTTTGGCTGGATTTTAAAATTATGATAAAAAACAAAGACTGGTTTGTATCTTGGTTTGATACTGAATATTACCATACATTATACAAGCATAGAGATGACACAGAAGCACATAATTTTGTAAAAAACCTAGTGTCGTTTTTAAAATTTGATAAAAAAGATGTATTGCTAGATTTGGCTTGTGGTAAAGGACGTCATTCCATCTATTTAAACTCCTTAGGATTCAATGTTGTTGGAGCCGATTTGTCTAAAAACAGTATTTTGTTTGCAAAACAATTTGAAAATAAAACCCTGCATTTTGAAGAACATGATATGAGAAACCCTTTTGAATCAAAGTTCAATGCTATTTTAAACTTGTTTACAAGTTTTGGTTTTTTTGAAAATGATGATGAAGATATTGCAATACTTCAAAATATTAAAAACGGACTTCTTCCTAAAGGAAAAGCAATCATAGATTTTATGAACACTAAGAAAGTGATTGATAATTTGGTTTCTGATGAGATACAATTAATTGATGGAATCACCTTTAATATCACTCGATATATTGAAAAAGGGTTTATTGTAAAAGAAATAAATTTTGATGCTGATGGCGAACATCACAGATATTTTGAGAAAGTTAAATGCCTAGATTTAGATAAAATAAATTTATATATAAATTCAGTAGGTTTTAAAATAAAGCATATTTTTGGAAATTATAATTTGGATGTATTTGACGAAGCTACATCTGATAGGTTAATTTTAGTTTTAGAATGACATATATTGCACTTATTTTATCGGTTTTAATAGGAATTATTATTGTATTTGGTCTTAAGCCCAGTACTAAAACTGTACAATTGTTATTGGCTTTTAGTGGCGCTTATTTGCTTTCAATCACAATACTACATTTATTACCCGAAGTTTATTCTTCAACAAATTCATCTATTGGATTATTTATTTTATTAGGCTTGTTATTTCAGCTCATATTAGATTTCTTCTCTAAAGGTGCTGAACATGGTCACATTCACTTTCAAGAAAATAGTGCTTTTCCATGGGCCTTGTTTATGAGTCTTAGCTTGCATGCTTTTATGGAAGGAATTCCGCTGGCCCATAACCACCATCACGATCATTTATTATGGGCTATTGTAATACATAAAATCCCGATTGCCATTATTTTAGGAACTTTTTTTGTAAGTTCAGGTATTTCAAAAAGATATGCATTGTTGTTTTTGGTTATTTTTTCTTTAATGTCTCCATTAGGAAGTTTGGCTGGAGAAAATATCACATTTTTAATTACATATAAAACACAAATAACAGCTATTATAATTGGAATATTTTTACATATTTCAACAATTATTTTGTTTGAAACGGCTAAAGACCATAAATTTAATTTACTGAAATTTACTGCAATTCTAATTGGAATGCTCGTTGCCTTTTTAGCTTAAATTATTGCTCCCTACTTCTTATATCCTCATTTAAAAAAAAAGAGATTCCTTTTTAAGAAATCTCTTTTTTATATTTTGAAAATATTTCTGGGTTATACCAGTTA